>JANYJN010000150.1 GCA_025358475.1 Candidatus Solibacter sp. | reverse complement strand
CAAGGAGATGCTGGTGGATGCTCTCAAGGGGTTCGAAGGAACCATGATTTTCGTGTCGCACGACCGCATGTTCCTGCGCGGCCTGGGCTCGCGAGTGTTGGAGCTGGGCGGCGAAAGCGGCACCGAGCGCAATCCCGTGGTGTACCCCGGTTCCTACATCGAATACGTGCAGCGCCTGGGACACGAAGCCCCCGGCATATACTCCTGACATGCGCCTGCGCCCGATACAGAATTGCTGGGGCGGACGGGGTGCCCTCTGGGCCAGCCCGCGCCGGTCCCCCTGTACCCGCTTGCGTCTGCGGGCACTCCTCCCGATGTTCGCCGTGCTCCTGGCCGCCTGCGCCGCGGCGCCAACTCCCGCACCCGTGCGGCAGCCGCCCCCCGATCCGACGGTCGAAGAATGGTACGGCCCCGTCACGGCGCAACTGGCGGCCATGAATCGTCAAGCCGAGACCCTGCTGCGCGAGGGCAAGATCGATCCGGCCGCCACCGTCATCACGGAAGGCCAGCCCTTGTCGCTCCGCCTGCTGGCCGCGCCGCATCCCACGCTCGCCGCGATGGAAGCGGCCTCCGATCTCGACCAACTCTACGCCGCGATGCTGCTGGGCAACCGGAACTACGGCTGGGCGCGACTGACTTTCCAAAAGAACGTGAGCCGTTGGAAGAACTGGAGACCGCGGACGCCAGACACCGCGCGCCGCCTGAAGTTAGCCCAGGACGGAATTGCCGAGTGCGACCGGCGCATCGGGCAGTAAGTTACCCGCGCAACAGTTCCAGTTCCAGCGTGATGGTAATCTCGTCCCCCACCATCACGCCGCCGGTTTCGAGCGCCATGTTAAACTCCATGCCGAACGCCTTGCGACTGATCTTGGTAACGGCCGTCGCTCCCGATTTCATGTTCCCCCATGGGTCCTTGGCCTCGGGCGCCAGCCCTTCCACATCCAGCGTGACTTCCTTCGTCACGCCGTGGATGGTCAGGTCCCCGGTCACCTTCCACTCGCCACCGGCGCCGGTGATTTTCTTCGAAACGAACGTGATCGCCGGAAACTTCTCCACGTCCAGAAAGTCAGCGCTCTTCAGGTGTGCGTCGCGCTTTTCGTCCCGCGTGTGGATGGTGGTGGCGTCGATGCGCGCCTCCACCCGCGAGTTTCCCGACGCTCCCGCGTCGAATACCACCGTGCCGGCGATTCCGGAGAACTCGCCGCGGACGTTGGACACCATCAGGTGCCGTACCTTGAACCCCGCCGTCGAATGGGCCGGGTCGATCGTATATGCGGCTGCTTCACTCATGTGTTGATCCTCACTTTTCTCAACGTCTTCCGTTCCCCGCTCCAAGGGCGACTACTGGACTTAGTAGCTCAACTTCGACAGATATTCAAAGCTCCGCCGCAGGCTGTCCACCGGATCGCCAGGTGTCTGGTCCTGCTCCACGAAGTAGTGCGCCACGTTCGCCGCCGCGGCCGCGCGCAGCACCGCGGGCCAGTCCATCACACCGCTGCCTACCTCCTTGAAAGCCGTCCGCGGCACCGCCTCCTTGTACATCACCGCCGTGCCCTCGGCCTTGTCCTTCAAGTGCAGGATGGGCACGCGGCCCGAAAGTTTCCGGATCATGGCGGCGGGATCCCCCCCGGCCACGCTCACCCAGAACAGGTCCAGTTCGAAGGCAACCAGCTTCGGATCGGTGTGGTCCAGCATCACCTGAAACAGCGTGGCGCCTTTCTCGGTGGCGAATTCGAAGGCGTGGTTGTGGTAGCAGAAAGTCATCCCCGCGGCGCGGCATTTCTCCCCTGCCCGGTTGAGCTTTTCGGCGAACGCCCGGATCACGTCAATCCCGCCGCGTTCCGGTTCCGGCAGGTAGGGGAACACGGCGTACTCGAAGCCGTGCTTCTTCAACTTCTCGAAGATCGGGTCCAGGTCGTCCGGGTTGCCCTGCGTCACCGACTTCGAGTCCAGGTGAATACTGACCGGCTTCAGACCGCTGGCTTGGAGCGCCGGCCACATAGCGTCCAGGCCGGCATAGGTGGCTTCCACTTCCTGGTAGCCAATGGCGCGGATGGCGTCGAGCGTTTCCCGCGGCTTTTGCGGCAGCACGCTGCGCACCGTGTAAAGCTGCACGCCCAGGGTCTTTAATTGCGCCGCGCGGCCGGACGCGCTCAGCGCCGCCGCGAGCGAGGCCGCCTGCAAGAACTCACGTCTCGATGTCATGTCGATTATTATGCAACGGCCGGACCTGAAAAGGCTAAGGGACCACGCAATAATAACTTCACATCGCTGCGTCGGCTATGGGGCGCCGGCACTCGTGCCGGCCGCGTCCCGACTCATCGGGACCGCCGGTGGCCTTCGGCCGCGCGGAGAATGAAGTCCGAGTTGCGCTCGGATGAACAAGGCGGAGCCTTCCTCGAAAATAGACTCGCTCTCCGAAAAGAACGCTCCCTGAACTGACGGTCGCGGCTCGGATTGAGTTTACGCCAATCAGAGCCGCGACCGGGGTACCCTCTGGGTCCGGAGCGATTTCCGGACCGGCTGTACCGGAGACTAGCGGGCCTCGTCGGCTTGCGTGTCATCCAGAAACCACTTCGTGTATTGCGCCCGCGGGTAGTGAACGTCGTCCGTCCTGCCGTGCAAGGTAATGCTGCCGTCGGCATGCTCTTCCACCAGGCATCCGGCGTGATAAACGATCGTGCCGTCAGGCCGGCCCACGCCGATATCCCTGCGGTCGGTCAGGCGTATTTTCGATCCCTCATCCATGGCGCCAAGCATATCACGCGGCGCCGCCCGGCATGCCGCACCGGCGAGTGCGACGCACGGGCGCCCATCCCGTTAGCCGTATAATCAGGAGCTATGGATGGCAAGGTGAATCCGTCCTTCGCCGAAACCGTGGCGTCGGACAGCGTAATGGGGAATCGCCCGAAGAGCCCCGACGCCGAGATCTCGCGCGTGACCTGCGCTGGCGCGGAGGACGAAGGGCGCTTCGTTCCGGGGACGCTGCTGGCCGGGCGCTACCGCATCATTGGACTTTTGGGGCGCGGCGGGATGGGTGAGGTCTATCGCGCCACCGACCTGACGCTGGGACAGTCGGTGGCCCTCAAGTTTCTGCCCGAAGAGGCGTCGCACAATCAGCGTCTGCTGGAGCGCTTCCACGGCGAAGTGCGCGTGGCGCGCCTGGTGTCGCACCCAAACGTATGCCGCGTCTACGACATCGGAGAAGTCGAAGGGATGCCGTTCATTTCCATGCAGTATGTGGACGGTGAAGACCTGGCGTCGCTGCTGTTGCGCATTGGGCGCATGCCCGCGGATAAGGCCGTCGAGATGGCGCGCAAGCTATGCGCGGGACTGACGGCGGCGCATGATCGCGGGGTGATTCATCGCGACCTGAAGCCGCAGAACATCATGATCGACAAACGCGGCGAAATCGTCATCATGGATTTCGGACTGGCCGCGCTTGCCGACCAACTCTCCGGCGCCGAGGTACACAACGGCACGCCGGCCTACATGGCGCCGGAGCAATTGAAGGGCACGGGCGTCACAGCCAGGAGCGACATCTACGCGCTCGGTTTGGTGCTCTACGAACTCTTCACCGGCAAACGGCCGTATGAGGCCAAGAGCGTTCAGCGGTTGATCGACCTGGAAGACTCGGCCCAGTTCACCAGCATGATCAGCGTGGCCGCCGACATCGACCCGGCGGTGGAGAAGGTAATCCGGCGCTGCCTGGAGCCCGACCCGGCCAAACGACCTCCCAGCGCTCTGGCCGTGGCGGCGGCGCTTCCCGGCGGCGACCCTTTGGCCATGGCGCTCGCCGCCGGCGAGACGCCTTCGCCTGAAATGGTGGCGGCGGGCGCTGTCGCGGGCATGCCGCGCAAGTGGGCGCTGGCCTGCCTGGCGCTGGTGATCGCTTTCCTGCTCGCGCAACTCCCCATACACGATCGCCACACCGCGATGTTTCGGGGCACCTTGGATCGCCCGCCAGACGTACTGGCGCACCTCTCGCGAGCCGCCGCCGAGAGCTTCGGGTATACCCGCAAACCTGCCGACAGCCACATTTGGCTGGAGAACCGCTACGATCTGGCCGGCTATTTAGTGCGCCTGCCCGAGCCCCGGAACTGGGACGCCTGGTACGCCGCCGAAGCGCCCATCCTTTCCTTCTACCGGGAGAGCCTCGCCCCACTCGATGCCCGGCCGGACGGCATTGTGACAACCTTGAATCCCGTGCCACTCTCTCCGGGAATGGTGACCGTCATCCTGGAGGGCCATGGCAACCTACGCGATTTCGCGGCGATGCCTTATGCGACAGCCTCGACAGGCGCGGCACCCGTGCCGCCGGAAACCGTATTCCGCGCCGCCGGGCTGGACATGACGGGGTTTACCGAGACCACTCCGGAGAGCCCCCCAATACGCCCATCGGACCAGCGGCGACAGTGGCGGGGGCCTCATCCGAAAATCCCCAACACCGAACTAATGGTGGAAGTGTCCTGGTGGAAAGGGCAGATCACGCGCGCCAGCGTCACCATGGACCAGCCGAAGCCGTCCGCCAAGGCGGTTGCGGCCGGGCCGACGCTCCTGGGCCGTGCGCGCATGCTTGTCATCTGGCTGCTGGAGGCCGTGGCAGCGTTTTTCGTGGTGCTGATGGCGGTGCGCAACCTACGTCTGCGGAGGACCGATCTGCACGGCGCCCTGCGCGTGGCGGCGGCCTGTTTCCTGCTGGCCGGACTCGCTTGGGCCGGCATGGTTCATCCGGTGGCCAGCGATGGTTTGATTGAGCATGCTCTCGCCGCCGCCGCCAACTGGCTGCTCTGGGCGGCCGTCCTGTTTCTGGTCTATCTGGCGTTGGAACCGGAAGTGCGCGCGCGCTGGCCGCACTCCATCGTCACCTGGAATCGCGTCCTGGCGGGACGCTGGCGGGATCCGCAGGTGGCCTCCGACGTGCTGATCGGCGCGGCCGTCGGCGCCGGAATGTTCACTATATTCCAGGCTTCCTTCGTCATCATTCCACGCCTCGTCGAACCGGTGAACTTCGATGTCTCCCTGAAATTCGCCTTGGGAACGCGCCAATGGGTGGGCGGTCACGCCGGCGGCATGGGCGAGGCGTTGCGCATGGGGTTGCTGATCTTCCTGTGTATCTTCGGAATGCGTCAGATGCTGCGCCGCGACACTCTGGCAGCCGTCGCCGCGGCCCTAATATTCACCATGGTCCAGGGCGAAGTGACCCGTTCGCAGCAGTGGGCGCTCATGACGCTGCTCTATGTCGCGATTTACTCGGCGCTAGCCTTTGTGCTGCTGCGCTGCGGGTTGGTAGCTACGATTGTTGCGGTGTTCTTCGTGGACAGCGGGAACGCGATATTGCTCGGCTGGGACTGGAACACATGGTACGCGCCGTATGGCATCGCGACTCTGTTGCTGTTGATCGCGATCGCTGTGTGGGCGTTCTGGCGCTCGCTGGGCGAAAGGGAGTTGATCGGCGAGGATGCGAGGTTCGGATGACTTGACGTGGCGCAGGCACTCTTGCCTGCCGCGCCGGCACTCATGCCGACGCTGGCCTTCGACACTGTGTCACGCCCGCGAACAGGTGTCGAGACGAGTCTCGACACGGCAGGCACGAGTGCCTGCGCCACATCGGGGTTCATCTGTGGCCAGAGGTTTTTGTTGGTAGTCCCACCTACATCACCTCGAGGATCAGGCATTTCAGGTAGAGCGTTTCGGGGACGGTGAGCAGGATGGGGTGATCCTGGCTCTGCGTGCGGCGCTCCAGGACGCGCAGGGTGCGGTTGGCGTCCAGGCTGGCCTGCGCCACCAGTTCCAGGAATGCGCCCTCGCCCAGATGATGCGAGCAGGAGCAGGTCACCAGGATGCCACCTTGCGGCAGCAGGCGTAGGGCGCGCAAGTTGATCTCTTTGTATCCGGTGGTGGCGGATTCCAGATTGCGCCGGCTCTTGGCGAAGGCCGGTGGATCAAGCACGACCATGGAGAAGTGGCGGCGCGCGCTGGCATAACTGGAAAGCAACTGGAAGATATCGGCTTCCTTGAAATCTATATTGGCGATGCCGTTGGCGGCCGCATTGGCTCGCGCGGTGACCAGCGCGGGGCCGGAACTATCGGCGGCTTCCACGCTCTCGCACTTGCCGGCCACATGGAGGGCGAAGCCGCCGGTGGAGGTGAAGCAATCGAGCGCCTTGCCGCCGCGGGCATAGCGGGCGGCGGCGCGGTAGTTGTCGCGCTGATCCAGAAAAATGCCGGTCTTCTGGCCGTGCATGAGGTCGGCGCGCAGGGCGAGCCCGTTCATCTGCACGGCGACGGACTCGGGCACCTCGCCAGAGAGGATGGTGGTCTCTAGCGGCAACTCCTCCTTGGTGCGCACGGCGGCATCGTTGCGCGCCACGATGCCTTTGGGATGGAAGATTTCTTCCAGGCAAGACGCGATCACGCTTTTAGCGGCGTCCATGCCCTGATCGAGGGTCTGCACCACCAGGTAATCGCCGTAGCGGTCTACCACCAGGGCGGGCAACAGGTCGGCTTCGCCATGTACCACGCGGTAGGCGTCGGTGTGGCGCACCACGGTGCGCCGGTGGTCCTCGGCGGCACGCAGGCGGCGCAAAAAGAAATCGCGGCCGATGTCTTCCACCTGCCGCGATAGCATGCGCAGGCTGATCTGCGAACTGGAGCTAAAGTGCGCGGTGCCGAGCGGGCGTCCGCGCGGATCGGCGACCTTGACGGGCTGGCCTGGTTGGGCGCCATCGCGATCGGCGATGTCGCTGGAGAAAATCCAGGGGTGCCCGCTGGTCACGCGGCCGGCGCCTTTGCTGGTGACTTTGACTTCATTCATCGGGCGGCCTGCAAGCGGGCGATGCGTTCCTCGGTGGAGGGATGGGTGGAAAACAGGCGCATGACGCTTTGGCCGGAAAAAGGTTTAATGATAAACATGTGAGCGGTGGAGGGCGAGGCATCCATGGGGATTTGTTTGGACCAGGACTCGAGCTTTTGGAGGCCGCCGATCAGCGGGTAGGGCGAACCGACGTACTTGGCGCTGGCCGCATCGGCATCGAACTCTCGCGAACGGGAAATGGCCATCTGTATCAGCATAGCGGCGATGGGCGCCAGAATCATCATGGCGATGGCCGCGACCGGACTGCCGCGGTCCTCGTCATCACGGCTGCCGCCGAACCAGAAGGCCATGCGGGCGAGGAACGTGATGGTCCCGGCGACCATGGCGGCGACCGAACTGATGAGGATATCGCGGTGCAGCACGTGGCCGAGTTCGTGGGCGACGACGCCCTGTAGTTCGTTGTCGGCCATGAGCCGCAGGAGGCCGGCGGTGAAGGCCAGCGAGGCGTGCGACGGATTGCGGCCGGTGGCGAAGGCGTTGGGCGAATCGTCGGGGATGAGCCAGAGTTTGGGCATAGGCAGGCCCATGCGCTGGCAAAGATCGCCCACCATGGGGGCGACGCGGCGATAGGCTTCGGCGTTTTGGGTCTCGGTGACCGGCTGCGCCGAGTAACTCATGAGGGCGATCTTCTCGGAGAAGAAGTAGCTGACGAAATTCATGATGGCGGTGATGGCAAGCGCCATGTAGAGGCCCTGGCGCCCGGCGATGGCCTGACCGCCGATGAGGAGAATGGCGGTCAGGAAGCCGAGGAGGGCGGCGGTTTTCAGTGTGTTAATAGACATGGAAATTTTAAAGGGGAAGCAGCGGGTCCGGGGGGGTCCGCCCCACCCTTGCAGGCAGGGCGATCTTCCCGGAGAAGGAGTAGCTGACAAAATTCATGATGGCGGTGATGGCAAGCGCCATGTAGAGGCCCTGGCGCACGGCGATGGCCTGACCGCCGATGAGGAGAATGGCGGTCAGGAAGCCGAGGAGGGCGGCGGTTTTCAGTGTGTTGATGGACATGGGAGTTGGGGGGACAGGCCAGGAGGCCTGTCCTACCGCACCTCGGCGGTTTCCGGCACGACCGGGGCGGGGACCAGCTTGGTGAACGTCAACTCGTGCTCCGCCTCGGCGGCGGCGTCCACCAGGATGGTGTCGCCTTCGGTAAAGCCGCCGGTGATCAGCTTGAGGGCGAGGGGGTCCTGGATGAGCCGCTGAATGGCGCGCTTCATGGGACGGGCGCCGTACTGCGGCTCGTATCCGTCGGTGATGATGCGGTCCTTGGCGGCGGTGGTGATTTCGAGTTTCAGCTTACGGTCCTGGAGCAGTTTGCCCACGTTGACGAGTTGGATATCCACAATACGCGCCAGATGTTCGCGGGTCAGCGAGTTAAACACAATGATATCGTCAACGCGGTTGAGGAACTCGGGCCGGAACGTCTGCTTGAGGGATTCGAGCAGGCGTTTGCGGGTTTCCTCGGTGCGCGCATCCTTGCCGTGGACGGAGAATCCGATGGTATTGCGATCCACCATGGCAGTGCCCACGTTAGAGGTCATGACGATGACGGTGTTCTTGAAGCTCACGGTGCGGCCCTGGCCATCGGTGAGGCGGCCATCGTCGAGGATTTGCAGCAGCAGGTGGAAGACGTCGGGATGCGCCTTCACGATTTCGTCGAAGAGCAGCACCGAATAGGGCCGCCGGCGCACCTGTTCGGTGAGTTGGCCGCCCTCGTCGTGACCGACGTATCCGGGAGGCGAGCCGATCATGCGGGCGACGGCGTGCTTCTCCATGTACTCGCTCATGTCGACGCGGATCATGGCTTTGTCGTCGTCGAAAAGGTACTCGGCGAGGGCGCGGACGAGTTCGGTCTTGCCGACGCCGGTGGGGCCGAGGAAGATGAAGCTGCCGATGGGCCGGTTGGGATCGCTGAGTCCGGCGCGGTTGCGTAGGATGGCGTTGGCGACGAGTTGCACGGTCTGGTCCTGGCCGATGACGCGATCCTTGAGGCGCTCGGGCATCTGCACGAGCTTCTTGATTTCGCCCTCCAGCATGCGGGTGACCGGGATGCCGGTCCATTTGGCGACAATGCGGGCGATATCCTCCTCGTCAATCTCCTCTTTGAGCAGGGCATGTTCCTTGACGGCTTCCATCTCCTGCTCGGCTGTGAGGATGTCCTTTTCGATTTGGGAGAGGCGGCCGTAGCGCAACTGGGCGGCCTTTTCCCAATCGCCGGCGCGGCTGGCTTTCTCCTCTTCCTGGCGCAGGGTGTCCTGTTCCTCCTTGAGGGTACGCACGCGGGCAATGGCGCCCTTCTCGCGGTTCCAGCGTTCCTTCAGGGAGGCGGCCTGGCCGCGCACCGTCTCCAGTTCGTTTTCGATGTGGCGCAGGCGTTCGTGCGAGGCGGGATCCTTCTCTTTGCCGAGGGCCTGGCGCTCGATCTCCAGGTGCGAGATGCGGCGGTCCAGGTCGTCGATTTCGATGGGCATGGAGCCGATCTGGAGGCGCAGGGCGGAGCCGGCTTCGTCGATCAGGTCGAGCGCTTTGTCGGGCAGGAAACGATCGGCGATATAACGGTGCGAGAGCGTGGCGGCGGCGAGAATGGCGGCATCCTTAATGCGCACGCCGTGGTGGATCTCGAATTTCTCCTTGAGGCCGCGCAGAATGGCGATGGTGTCATCCACGCTGGGCTCGCCGACGAAGACGGAACGGAAACGGCGGGCCAGAGCGGCGTCCTTTTCGATATGTTTCTTGTACTCGTTGAGGGTGGTGGCGCCGATGCAGCGCAGTTCCCCGCGGGCTAGCGCGGGCTTCAGGAGGTTGGCGGCGTCGATGGCGCCTTCGGCCGAGCCGGCGCCGACGAGGGTGTGCAGCTCGTCGATGAAGCAGATGATTTCGCCGTTGGAATCGATAATTTCCTTGACCACCGCCTTGAGACGGTCTTCGAACTCGCCGCGGAACTTGGTGCCGGCGATCATGCTACCGAGATCGATGGCCACCAGCTTCTTGTTCTTGAGCTGATCGGGCACGTCGCCGCGGAAGATGCGCTGGGCCAGGCCTTCGACGATGGCGGTCTTGCCGACGCCCGGTTCGCCGATGAGCACAGGGTTGTTCTTGGTGCGGCGGCTGAGCACCTGCATGACGCGGCGGATCTCATCGTCGCGGCCGATTACGGGGTCGAGTTTACCCTGGCGGGCGGATTCGGTGAGATCGTGGGCGTAGCGTTCCAGCGCCTGATACTTGGTTTCGGGATTCTGGTCGGTGATGCGCTGCGTGCCGCGGACAGAGACCAGGGCCTTGAGGATGGCGTCGTGGGTGGCGCCGGCGCGTTCCAGGAGTTGGCCGGCGGGTTCATTGCGCTCCTTAGCGATGCACAAGAGCAGGTGCTCGGTGGAGACGAACTCATCCTTAAAGCGAATGGCTTCGTCGAAGGCGTGCTCCAGGATCTCATTGAGCGGCGGGGCCAGATACATGCCGGGCTGCATGTTGCCGGTCTTGGGAAGGGTGGGCAGGAGGGCTTTGGCCTCGGCGACGATGGCGTCTGGGTGCACACCGCATTTTTCCAGCACGGGCCGGACAATGCCCTCCTTCTCTTCGGCGAGCGAGATGAGCAGATGCAGCGGGTACATGATTTGGCTGCCGTTTTTTTCGGCCACCACCTGGCATTGCTGCAAGGCGTCCTGGGCCTTTTGGGTCAATTTGTCGATGCGGAACATAGGGTCTCCCAATAAACTGCGGGGCAGGCTCACCCGGAAGGTGAGCCTGCCCCAAATCTCTACCTATATAGATGCGACGTGCGGAAGAGAGATGCGTTACGTGGTGGTCTCGATCTTGATCTGCCGCGGTTTGGCGGTCTCCTTTTTAGTAAGGGTGACGGTGAGCACGCCGTTGTTGTAGGCGGCATTGATCTTGTCGGTGTCGAACGCGTTGGGCACGGCGAAACTGCGGACGAAATTGCCATAGCTGCGCTCGATGCGATGGTAACCCTTTTCATTGCTGGAGGCAGCGAATTTGCGCTCGCCGGCAATGGTGAGGGTCTGGTTTTCCACGCGCACATCGATGTCCTTCGATTCGACGTCGGGCAGATCGGCCTTGACGACGAGTTCGTTTTCGGTCTCGTAGATATCGACGGCTGGCGCCCAAGGGCGATTGGTCTGCGGCTCGGTGAGGAGCCGGGTGAAGGCGTTTTCGACGGCGCGCAGAGAGGCGAGGGGATCGTAATGGCTGAGAGACATTTGATTAAGCTCCTTATCGTTCAAGTTTGGAGGCTCTGTATGCCTCACTTGATTACAATAATAAAATATGCGCGCTGTATTGTCAAGTATATTTTAGCGTTTATTCATACGATTCGCTATGGTGGCGAGCGGCTTCGTGGCGCTAACTGTTAAGTGGTTATTTTTGTTATGTTTGACGGCGCAAATGGGTTCGCTCGGTATTTCGCAAAAATGGGTTTGTGGCGCTCGGCGGTGCTCGGTGGGGGGGCCCCATCTGCTTTGAGCTATAGCATGGAGATGGGGGCAGTCCGAAATGGGGAGCGGTCAAGTGATGACAAGGGAAGGAGTTATTTTTGATGAGTTGGAGGCAAGCGCGCCTCCCAGGAACCCAGATCCGGATGGGTTTGAGCATTGAGTTCGCTTCGACGGCTCGGATGGACAAGGCGGAGCCTTATGCACCGGGAACGGGGGGGCCGGCTGATGCCGGCAGCAGGACGGGGGCGTC
>JANYJN010000378.1 GCA_025358475.1 Candidatus Solibacter sp. | reverse complement strand
CCCGTTAGAGAGGAAATTCGCGGTGGAAAGTTCGCCGACATGCATGGCGAGCATACCGGCGAAGAGCTTGGGCCGTCCGGCCATGGCGCGAATGACGCGCGAGCGGAGGCCGCGGCGCTGGTCGAGCAGCAGCATGAGGCCCGCCATCCATTCCGGGCGGCGGCCGATGCGCCGGTGCGCGGCCTGGTAGAGCCCGAGATCGCCGGCTTCGAGCGCCGCCGCCAGGGCCGCGGATTGCTGAAAAAGGAGGCAAAGCCCTTCGCCGGTGACGGCGTCGACGGAGCCGGAAGCGTCGCCCACTAGCGCCACATTGCCGCGGTACACGGCTTTGAGGCGGCGCGATGCGGTGACTCCGCCGCGCTGCAGATTGGTGGGAGCGGCGGCGCTCAAGCGGCGCGCCACTTCGGGAAAGCCGGGCAGCGCGTCTTCCAAACGCAGGTGATGGTCCCTCGAAATCAGCACCACGCAGACTTCGGTGGGCGCGACGGGCGTGATGTAGAGCTGACAGCCCTCGCCCCAGTGGATCTCCATGTATTGGCTCCACGGGGCCATGGCGTAGTGACGGCGGGATCCGAAGCGGCAGCTCTCGTGGTGACAGGCATCGAGCCCGGCCCAGCGGCGCACGGGCGAGTTGCCGCCATCGGCGCCGGCGATCCAGCGGGCGCGCACCAGGCGGTTATCGGCGAGGACGCCCTCCGGGGTGATGCCGGAAACGGATACTCCCCACGCCAGGCGGACGCCCGCATCGAGGGCCTGATTCACCATCGCCTGGTGCAGCGCGGTGCGGCGCAAACCTAGTCCGGTTCCGTTGGGGAAAGCGGCCTCGACGGCGGAATCGCGATCGCAAAAGCGGATGCCGCGAAACGGATGGCCGCCGGAAGATTCCAGATCGAGACCCAGGGAACGCGCGGCGGCCAGGCCATCGGGCATAATGCCTTCGCCGCAGGCCTTATCGATGGGCGGCACGGAGGAATCGGCGAGCGTGACGTCCAGGCCGCGGCGGCGCGCGGCTAGGGCGGCAGCCAATCCGGCAGGGCCGCCGCCAATCACGAAGAGATCCGTGGAACGCGGTAGAGGCGTCATGGAAGGGCTCTCCCGGCGTGTCGCGGATTCAGAAGCAACCGCTCCGCACCCAGAGGGTACCGGCGGCGAAGCCAGGACCAAACAGGAAGCCGATTCAACGCGGAGAAGCAGACACGCTGAGCGAAACGCAGAGTGCTATGCCACGAAAAAACTCCGTGGTGGGATGGGATGCGAAATCTGGCAGAGTGCCTCTCAGCCAGCGGCGCGGAGGAAGAAGAGTCCGGGGTTCGCTGGGATCGGCAAGTTGAGGCCCGCGCCACCATAAGTTTCCGAATTGGCACCATTTAAAGATTTACCACCCGCCGGACCAAACCGATGGCCTGGGGACGTGGCAGTTCTCTGGGGTTTCTGTAGTCTGGGACGCATGCACTCTTGCCACCGTTTCGGCCCAAGTACTGCAAGTTTACCGCTGTAAAGCATTTAGTGCGAATGGGCCAACCGGCCACGTCGGTGCGCCCAGTTGGACAAGGCGGAGCCTTCTTCCACTTAACGCGTGGATTCGCGAGGGACCAGGATGGGGTCGATCAATACGGTCTTGGCGGGGCGCTTGCGCTTGGAGCCGATGGATTTGATCAGCATCCCGGCGGCCTGCTGTCCGATGGCGGTGCTGCTCTGGTCGATGGTGGAGAGTGGGACGCGCAGCAGGTCGGAGTAGTGGACGTTGCCGGCGCCGATGACTTTGATCCCCCGCGGGATAGCGATGCCGGCCTCGAGGATGGCTTTCATGGCGCCGGCGGCGGTGGGGTCGTTGTAGCCGAAGATGGCATCGGGGCGGGGATCGAGCGCCAGCAGGCGGCGGGCGGCAAGATACCCGCTGGCATCGTCGGTGGCATTGACGAGGTAGGAATCCCGGAAGGCGAGGCCGGCGGCGGCAAGGGCATCCTGGTAGCCTTTTTGACGGCCGACCCCGGGAGTGAGCGGCGGGCCGGCGATGTGAGCGATACGGCGGCATCCGCGCTCGATCAGATGGCGGGTGGCGAGGCGGCCGATGGCTTCATCGTCGGCGCCGACATAGGAAGCGCGGGCATCGGCGAAGCGCCGGTCGATCAGGACGTAGGGGACGCCGCGCGCTTCGATGCGTTCGAAGAGGCTGAGCGAAGACGGCGCTTGGGCCGAGGCGAGCAGCAGGCCATCCACCTGGCGCGCCAGCAGGCGGTCCACTTCGCTGCTCTCCACCGCGCTATCCTCTTCGGAATTGCAGATCACGACATCGTAGCCGAGCGGGCGGATGGTGGCGGAAACGCCCTTGGCGATTTCGGCGAAGAAGGAGTGCATCAGGTCGGGAACGATCAGCCCGATCATGAAGGTGCGGCGCGCGGCCAGACTTCGGGCCACCCAGTTGGGCTGGTAGTTGAGTTCCGTGATGCGGGCCAGCACACGGCTGCGGGTTTCGGTACCGACATCGGCGCACCCCCTGACTACCTTGGAAACGGTCATCACGCTGACATCGAGATCGCGCGCAATGTCTTTCAAGCGTACCGGAGGGGTGGGAGGCTTAGACATCGCGATACGGGCGCCCGACCGCGCCGGAAGATGCTCTGCAAGCAATCAGAAGGCGAGTATACCAATTCGCGGCGGGCACTGCGGGCTGCGCTTGCTAGAATAGACTTCTGTGGCGGGATGGTGAAACTGGTATACACAGAGGCCTTAAAAGCCTCTTCACCGCAAGGTGAGTGTGGGTTCGATTCCCACTCCCGCTACCAGACCCCTACCGTCATCCGCTAGCGGCTGGCCCCGCACTCCCCGATCCGGGGAGTAACCTGGATGCCCTGAAGGGCCGCTGCAAGAATAACCTCACATTGGCTGACTGGCGGCCGTGGCGCACGCGCTCCTGCGTGGTGCCTGAGGACAAGTCCTGCCAGAGACAGTTGCCGCGGGCCTGCCTGCCTGAAGTGTGATAACTCTCACGGGCCCTCAGCCCTTTTTACATCTCGCCAATTTACAGGTCCATAACTCGGAGGGTACTCTCAATATATCGTAGGAGGGTGGATATGTATCGGTTAGCAGTTGTAATACTGAGTGCGGCTCCGGCCGTCATTGCGGGTCAGATTGGATTCGTGCAGACCAACCTGGTTTCGGACGTACCCGGATTGGCGAAGTTCACCGACCCTGGCCTGGTCAATGCCTGGGGCATGGGCGCAAGCGCCGGTTCCCCGGTATGGATCGGCGCCAACGGCACCGGAACCTCGGTAATCTATACCGGCGCCGGTGTCAAGCAGGGGTTAGTTGTAAGCATTCCGGGCGATGGTTCCGTAACCGGTGTTGTGTTCAGTGGTCTCGCCGGATCTTTCAACGCCGATTCGTTCCTGTTCGCCAGCGAAGACGGAACGGTGTCGGGCTGGCGAGGGGCACTGGGAACCGCGGCGGAAACCCTGGTGGGGGGGAACGCCGCCAACGTCTATAAGGGACTTGCCGATGCGAACGTGGGCGGCAACGAGTACGCGTATCTCGCTAACTTCCGCAACGATTCGATTGACGTGCTGAAAGGAAACGCTGGTGCGGCGAACTTAACCGGGACCTTTACGGACCCGAATCTGCCCGCGGGATACGCGCCGTTCGGCATACAGAATCTCGGCGGTGTTTTGTACGTGACGTATGCCGTTCAGAACGGGACCAAACACGATGATGTCGCGGGGGCTGGCAACGGCATCGTGGACGCGTTCGATTTGCAAGGCAACTTTCTGCGCCGGCTGGTCACGAAGGGCCTGCTAAATTCACCCTGGGGACTGGCGCTGGCGCCGGTAGGACTTGGAGATGTCGGTGGAGATCTGCTGGTGGGCAATTTTGGCGACGGTACCATTAATGCTTATAACCCGACGACCGGCGCATTCGTCGAAACGCTGACGAATTCCAGTGGGAGCCCGTTGGTCATCGACGGACTGTGGGGGCTGAGGTTCGGCAACGGGGGTTCGTTCGGAAGTCCGAACACACTCTTTTTCACGGCGGGTCCCGACGGGGAAACCCACGGCCTCTTTGGAGCCCTAGCCCAGGTTCCGGAGCCCGGTACCTGGGGTGTGGCCGGCGTCAGCCTGCTCGCCCTGGTTCTTCGCCGCCGCGGGTGGAAGACGCGCTAGGGTGGTTGCCGCGCGGACGATCGGCAGTTGTCGTCTGTGTGTTTCCGCTGCGGAGCCCTGATGCACCTATTGCTTGTGGATGCCAATGCACCACGCAGGAACAACTTCGCAGTTTGCAGCCGTGGCGCACGCACTCGGCGTCGAGTCTCACTCGACGCTTCCTCGCCCGGGGGCAACAGGCGTCGGCAAGAGTGCCGGCGCGGAACGCAGGAGTGCCTGCGCGACGGCTATCAGTCAGCCAATGTGAGGTTATTCTTGCGCCGGCCCTAAGTAGAGGCGATCCCGCGGAAGTACGCAACCGTCTGGCGCAGGCCTTCTTCGAGAAGCACCCGCGGCTCCCATCCCAGCAGAGCCCTGGCTTTGGCGATGTCGGGCTGGCGCTGTTTCGGGTCGTCCTCGGGCAGGGCTTGGAAGACGATTTCCGACCGGGTGCCGGTCATGCGGCGGATGTGATCGGCGAAGTCAAGAATCGTCATCTCCCGCGGATTTCCCAGATTCACCGGATAGCGCTCTTCGGAGAGCATGAGGCGATAAAGTCCATCCACCAGGTCGCTGACGTAGCAGAAACTGCGGGTTTGCGAGCCGTCGCCGAAGACCGTCATGGGTTCGCCGCGCAAGGCCTGATCGAGGAACGCCGGCACCACGCGGCCATCGTTCAACTTCATGCGCGGGCCGTAAGTGTTAAAGATTCGGGCGATGGTGGTTCGTACGCCGTGTTTACGGTGATAGGCCATAACGAGGGCCTCGGCGAAGCGTTTGCTTTCGTCATAGCAAGAGCGCGGGCCCACCGGGTTCACGTTGCCCCAATACGTCTCCACTTGCGGATGCACCAGCGGGTCGCCATAGCATTCGCTGGTGGAAGTCTGCAGGAAGCGCGCGTTCTTTTCGAGCGCTAGTTCCAGCATCCGGCGAGTGCCGAGGGAACCGACGTCGAGGGTCTCGATGGGGTGCTCCAGATAATCCTTGGGGCTGGCGGGCGAAGCCATGTTGATCACACAGCCGACCGCGCCTTCGACTGTGAAGGGCGCGGTGATGTCCTGGGCAACGAAGAAAAAGCCGGGATGACCGGCGAGGTGGGCGAGGTTGGCGGGCGCGCCGGTCAGAAAATTATCCAGCGCGACGACGGTGTGGCCTTCCGCCAGAAGATGGTCGCACATGTGCGACCCGACAAAACCGGCGGCACCGGAAACGACTATTCGCAAGGGCTCTCCATCAAGTCTATTCTAACGAACTACGGCGTTTCACAAATACGCACTCGTATTCTGTGACACCGCTCCCGACCCAGAGGGTAACCCCGCGGCGGAGCCTGAACCAAACAGGAAGTAGACCTCACCGCGGAGACGCGGAGATCGCTGAGATAAGCGCCGGGAATACCGAAAACAAGCTCGGCGAAAGGGGCAGGCTTCGTGCCTCCCTTGGTGGCGCGCAGGGGGAGCGGAGAGCGCAGAGTTCTGAAACGGCATACGATGCCCGCTGGAGTTCACATGCTACATTCAAAACTGACTGCATATGACCGACGCATCTTGGGTAGAACGGGCGGTACTTGCCGGAATTCTTCTCACCTCCCTGGCCCTGTTCTGGTGGCGCTTCCGCACGGTCCTGAAGGTGATCCGCGGATCGCGCGCCACGACAGATTTTGCGATATCGCCGCTGGGGCCGAGGATCCGGCAGTTTCTCTGGGAAGTCATGTTGCAGGGAAAGGTGATCGAGCAGCGACCACTCCCCGGACTGGCGCACGCCTTCGTTTACTGGGGATTTCTGGCCTTCGGGCTGGTGACGGTCAATCACATTGCGTCGGCATTCGGCGGGCGGTTCCTGACGCACGATACGGGTTTCGGCGCCTTCTATTTAGGGTTTGTGGCGGTGTGGGCGGCGGCGGTGGCCGTCTCCATCGCCGGCCTGTTCGTGCGCCGCTTTGTGGTGCGGCCGGTGTGGCTGGGCAAGGTGGCGCCCGAATCGGGATTCATCGCAGTGTTGATCTTCACGCTGATGGCGACGTATCTGGCCGGACTCCGAATGGACGAGGAATCGGTGGCCGGGCAGGGCGTGTGGTGGCTGCACACGATGGCGCTGGCGATTTTCCTGCCGCTGATTCCGCACACCAAGCATCTGCACCTGGTGCTGAGCCCGGCCACGGTGTTCCTCAAGCGGCAGGGCTTCAGCCGGATTCCGCCGCTGGCCGGCGACGAGGATTTCGGCCTGGATACCGGCAAGGACGTGACGCGCATCGACGCCTTGCAGGCGTTCTCGTGCGTGGAGTGCGGGCGCTGCACGGAACACTGTCCGGCGACTAATACGGGAAAGGTGCTCAACCCGAAGGAAATCATCCTCGGGATGCGCGATTACCTCAACGAATTCGGCGCCGCCGGCGAAGAGCCGCTCCTGGGCAAACACATCGGCGAAGAGGCGGCGTTCCAGTGCACCACGTGCGGCGCCTGCGAGAACCAGTGCCCGGTGGGCATACAGCATTTGCCCATCATTATCGGGTTGCGGCGCGGCGCGGTGAACACCGGCAAGTGGGAAAACGATTACGGCACCAGGCTGTTCCTGAACCTGGAGCGCCACGGCAACGCGCTGGGTTTCGCCGCCGCCGAACGGCAGAAGTTCGTCGAGAAGAGCGGCCTGCCGATTTACGACGGTAGCCAGGAATACTGCTTGTGGCTGGGCTGCATGGGGGCGTACGATCCGCAGGGGCGCGAGATTGTGCTGGCGCTGGGACGCGTGCTGCGCCATGCCGGCGTGACCTTCGGCGTCCTGAAGAAAGAGAAATGCACGGGCGATCCGGCGCGACGTTTGGGCAATGACCTGGCGTTCACCCAGGTGGCGGAGGCCAACATCGAAACGCTGCGGGCCGCCAACGTCGGGAAGATGGTGTCGATATGCCCGCATTGCGTGCGGACCATCGGGACGGATTGGCGGGAGGCCGGCGCGACGTTCGAGATTGAGCATCACAGCGAATTGCTGGCGCGGCTGCAAGACCGGCTGCCGTCCGCGGCGAGTGGGGCGGCGCGCCAGGGCGTGGTGTACCACGACCCGTGCTACTTGGGCCGGTACCGCGACAAATACGACGAGCCGCGGGCGGTGATCGCGCGGACCGCGGAATTGGTGGAGCCGCGGCGCACGCGCGAACGTTCGTTCTGTTGCGGTGCGGGCGGCGGGCAGATGTTCCTGGGCGAGGAAAAGGGCAAGCGCGTGAACATCGAGCGCGTGGAGGAGTTGGTGGGCACGGGCGCGCCGGTGATCGGCACGGCATGCCCGTTCTGCCAGACGATGTTCCGCGACGCGCTGGGCACGGTGACTCTGACGCCGCCGAAACTGTTGGACATCGCACAGATTGTGGCGCTTTCGCTCGGGCCGGAAGAATCGGCGGCAGCGGAGTGACAAACGCGCGGGAGATGTTATACTGATTTTTGGCGGGGCGAAAGTCGCGCCAACTTCAGAGATCCCCTCGTGGGCGCGTAGCTCAATTGGCAGAGCAACTGACTCTTAATCAGTAGGTTGTAGGTTCGATTCCCACCGCGCTCACCACTAACCGCCATCCGAATGTGAGAGTAGCCGCTCAGTGAGCGATTCGCGACCCGGGGCGAACTGTTCGGCTGCCCCTCGCAAGTAGGGACGGAACTCCCGCGACCAGTACGCGAAGAACCCGGTGCGCGCGATTTCTGCCAGCGCGGCGGTGTAGTGGTCCAGAATGGTATCTCCCAGCACCCGCCCCGTGCGCCGCATGGCGGAACGGGCGGCCCGTGACAGCCACAGTACGTTGGCGGGGACGTGCGCCACCGTGGAGACGGCCAACAGCGACGACATCCCAAAGATCGATCTGCCCTGCTGTTTCGCCGCGGCTTGCAGGTCTTCCCAGACGCCCTCGATGCGCGGTAGCGCCGGGATCCTCTTTGGCGGGATGGTGGCCAGTTCCTGCTTGAGTTGCACCCATTCGCGCCGCAGCCCGGCAATATCAACCGGGGGCATGTTCAGCGTCGTGGCCACATGGCCGCTAGTGATTTCCAGCCCTTGCAGCACCTGCTCCATGGTTTCGAAGCGTGCGTCAGATGCCAGCAAACCCTCTTCTTTGAGCGCTTCGGCGATTTCCTGAATCAGTTTGCGCCCGCCTCCCGTGGCATCGGCCAACGCCGCCAGCACCCAGATGGGCGAAGCGTGGAACGCCAGAATGCCGAGCAATTCAATGCCGTGACTGGCCGTGCGTTTGAGCAGGAAGTTTTCCGCCAGCCGCCCCTCGGAAGGGTACACGCCTTCCACCTGTCCAACTTCCTCTATCAGGAAGCGCAGGGCGACCTCGACCATGGTTCGATACAGGGTGGTGCGCCGCACGCTGGCGGGCAATGCAACGTTGCCGATCTCGCGCAGCAATCCGCCGGAGAGCGCGCCCAGCGACCGGACGGCTCGCTCGGGCAGGGAGAGAATGTACTTGTACCGGGCGGACGAACTCACACTCTGTAGTATAAAGGGGCCGGCCCCGACAGGCCAGCAGGCCTGTCCCACCGCGCACAA
>JANYJN010000112.1 GCA_025358475.1 Candidatus Solibacter sp. | reverse complement strand
GTGGATCCCATCCCGCCCCTTCCCAGCCTGTCCGAGTCACCCGCCGTGAAGTTCTGGCACCCCGCCGAACTCGGGGAGCACTGGCGTCCGCCGGCGTGTACCGGGTGGACGGGCGAGGGCTTTTCGACGTTGGTTACCACGGCCGCTCGCTTCCGCCACGCCTCGGGAATGGAGGATCTGCTGCTCCAGAGCGGCGCGGTTTCGTCACTGGCTGGCATGCGCTATTGGTCCACTACGCACAAACAGTGGCAGACGTTGATCCCAAACGCCTACGCGGTGACCAGCGCGCAGGGAACTCAGCGGCGCAAAGACTTCACGCTGGAGGAACTCTCGCAGGGCAACGTACTCTACTTCCAGCAGGCGGACAACCTCTCGGGCAAAGCCATCTTCCGGCTGCACGTCGCCGAGGCCACCCCTGACCGGCTGGTGTTCGACGTGGCCAACGTCACGTTGATGCACTACCTGATTCTTCCGCTCTTTCACCCGGGCGAGATGCAATCCGTCTATTACCTGGATCGCGAATCGGAATTCGTCTGGCGGTATTACAGCATGGCGCGCACCGGCAAGAATGCGAGCAGCCTGACCATCGGGCACGAGGCATCCTGGATCAACCGGTCGGTGGCATTCTTCCGCCATGTGGCCGGAGTTCCGACCGACCAGGAACCGCCCGCGGCGCGATAGCGCACCCGAATTAGGCGGCAGCCGGCGGTGCAGTGGCCGTTTTCCCCAGCGCATCAGGATAGAATAGTGACTCGCGGATACAACATGCCCGCCCGCCTCAAGGATATCGCCAACGACCTCAATCTCTCCGTAGTGACCATCTCGAAAGTCCTACGAAATCACCCGGATATCAGCCAGGAAACGCGCGAGCGCGTGCTGAAGCGCATGAAGGAGCTGAACTACCGCCCCAATCTTGCGGCGCGCGCCCTGGTCACCGGCCGCAGCTACATCGCCGGGCTGGTAGTGCCGGACCTGGTCCACCCGTTTTTCGGCCAGGTGGCCAAGGGCCTTTCCAACGGTTTGCGCAAGAAGGGCTACAGCCTGGTGCTGTCTTCTTCCGAGGACGACCCCGAACTGGAGTGCCAGGAGATCGAACAGCTTCTGGCGCGGCGCGTGGACGTGCTGATTGTGGCTTCCACGCAGGCGACGATGGAGACCTTCCGGCGCCTGGAAGAGCAGAAGGTTCGGTATGTGTTGATCGACCGGAAGTTCGACGGCCTGGCGGCGAACTTCGTCGGCGTGGACGACGCGGCGGCGGGCGAGCTGGCGACGGCGCATCTGATCGACGCCGGCTGCCGGCGGATCGCGCACATCGGCGGACCAAACGTGAGTACCGCGCAGGGCCGCCTGGAGGGCTTCCGGCGTGCGCTAGGGGCGCGGGGTATGCTGGTGGCGCCCGAGTATATCGAAATGCGGGAGCACGGGGACGACGCCGGCGAGGCCAGCGGCTACCAGGCGATGCAGCGCATCCTGGCGCTGGCGCCGCCTCCGGACGGGGTGTTCTGCTACAACGACCCCACCGCCATGGGCGCGATGAAGGCCGTGCTGGAAGCCGGCCTGCGCGTCCCCGAAGACGTGGCCATCGTCGGCTGCGGCAACGTGGCGTATGCCGATTTTCTGCGCGTTCCGCTGACCAGCGTCGACCAGCAGAGCGCCGCCATCGGGGAACGCACCGCCCGCATGGCGCTGGCCCTGCTCGAAAGCGGGGCGAGCGCGCGGCACAAGACGGTGCTGCTGGAGCCCAAACTGGTGGTTCGGGCCTCCACGCTACGGCCGCGGTTGGAACCCCGGAAGTGAACGGTTGGCAGGCGCGCTTGGACGCAACCGGGCGATCTTCGGCTTAGAAGATTCAGTGTCGATTGAATATAGAGCGAGTGTGCCGCCGAGGGCGATTCGGCCGTGGTGGCGCTCTACCCCGCCGACCTGGAGAAGTGCAAGGCAGGGCCGCTGCCCGAGGATTTGCGCGAGGGAGCGCTGGCGCTACGTACCGCGCACTCTTGCTACGCGTTGCGCGCGATAGACGCGGCGCGGAATCGCGGCGGAATATGTGGCAAGTACCGGGCTTGGCGTACCAAAAGTAAGTACCGGAACGGTACCTTAAGCACTATACGACGGTACGGGAGTTCTGTAATGCTGGATGCAGATGCAGCCGGAGATCGACCACTACGAAGTCCTACAGATCAGCCGCAACGCGGACATCGAGACCATTCATCGGGTTTACCGGATCATGGCCGCGCGGTTTCATCCGGACAACCCGCGAACCGGGAATACCGAGACATTCCTGCTCCTCAAGGGCGCCTATGAGGTGCTGGTGGACCCGGAGCAACGCGCCAAGTATGACAGCGTCCGGCAGACCGAGGATGAGGGGCCGCTGCCAATTTTCGAGTTGCAGGATTTTGTCTATGGCCTGAAGGGGGAAATCAACCGCCGTCTGGGCGTGCTGGCGCTGCTCTACAATCGCCGGCGTGCGAACCAGGACCACCCAGGGCTATCCTTGCTGGATCTGGAAAAGCGCATGGCTTTTCCGCGAGAGCACCTGACCTTCGCCTTGTGGTACCTCAGGTCTAAAGGATACTTGAGCCAGGAGGACAACTCCGATTGTGGAATTACGGCGGAAGGCATCGATTTTATTGAATCTCATAGTTCCAGCGACGACCTGATCAAGCGGCTGATTCATGCCGGACCCGGCATGGCAACCGCGTTCGCAGGTGAGTCCCAAGGCAAGGAATCGCCCCTGAGCGAACGAGAGGCCGCCGTAGATACACCTCCCGTCCGGTTAGCCTTGACCAATTAAGTTCTGCCCCGAAGGTCCGGCTACAACCCCCTGGCGTGCCGCCGCGCTTGTTACATTAAGAGCTGACGCCCGAGACGCATGAAACAGGTTATCCGTAAAGGACTCAAGGACATCATTGTGGACGAGGTTCCCGACCCCGCGCTTCTGCCCCACCACGTGCTAGTGCGGCCGCTTTATTCCCTGATATCGAGCGGAACCGAGACGGCCAGCATCCACCGGGACAGCCTACTAGGCGAGGTGGCCGGCAATCCGTCGCACCTGCGCAAGATCTGGGACGTAGCCATGAAGACCGGTCCGGTGGCG
>JANYJN010000109.1 GCA_025358475.1 Candidatus Solibacter sp. | reverse complement strand
GGCGTACTCCACTTCAGTTTTTGCCCGGAAGGCCACCCTAGCTCAGCTGGTAGAGCGACTGATTCGTAATCAGTAGGTCGCCGGTTCGATCCCGGCGGGTGGCTCCATCGTTTCAATCACTTCCGATCTACTGGACTTGCTCCAACCCCTGTTTGACAGCAACCCTGACATCAACGCGGTTCAGAATCTCATCCATCTTGGTTGCGGCTTCCCTTTGAATCGCGAGGTAGGCGTGCCCGTAGGTGTTCATCGTGAGGCCGATCTGCGAGTGGCCCAGGATTTCCATCACGTAGCGCGGGTGGACGCCTTGCGCGATCAGGAGTGTCGCACAGGTATGGCGGAGGTCATGGAAGCGCAGCCGGGGCAGTCCTGCGGTCTTCAAGATGCGATGAAACTGATGGGTCACGTTGCAATCATCGAGCGGAGTGCCTATCGTGCTGGTGAAGACGTGGCCGGTAACCTGCCAGCGATCCGACGCCCATTGGCGTTCCGAGTCCTGCACCATCTTGTGTTTTGTTAGCGCACTGACGGCCATTGCGGGAAGTGCGATTGTCCGGCGGCTCTTCTGCGTCTTCGGCTCGACGAGTTCCAGCTTGCCTTTGACCCGCTGTAAGGCATAGCGCACGCTGAGAGTCCCGTTCTCCAGGTCCACATCATCCCAGCGCAAGCCTAAAGCCTCGCCTTGACGAAGGCCAAGGGACAGCGCGACCGAGTACAGGGCCTCCAGGCGATCACCTTTGATTGCCCCCAGGAACTGTTGGGCTTCTTCGGGCGTGAAGGGCCGTAGAACCTTGTGCTCCACTCGCGGGGCATCTACCAGCGTCACCACATTCCGCCCCACCAAACCCCACTTCAGAGCTTGGACAATTGCGCGGCGCAAGACAGCAAGAAGGTATTGAACCGTGCGGGTTGAAAGCCCTTCCGCCAGTTTGTCGTTCATGAACTGTTGAACATGCTGCGGGGAGAGCTTTTCGAGGTAGATGCTGCCGAGTGCAGGAATGATGTGAACCCGGATCAACTGCTCATAGCTGACGTAGGTCTTCGGCCTGATGCTGGGCTTGGCGCTGTTCTCCAGCCAATTGTGGAGGTAATCCGAGAGCTTCTGGCGCTCCACTGCGACGGGTAGGCCCATGTCCTGATCGCGCTTCGCCTTCGTCAACTTTTGCCGGACCTCGTCTTTCGTCCGGCCGTAGATGTACTTGCGAAGGGCCTTGCCGTTCCTCCACCCGGCACTGATGGCAGCACACCAGCGACCGTCTTCACGCTTGAATATCGAACCTTCTCCGTTGCCGCGTTTTGCCATTCTATTTCTCCTCTTTCCGCTGACGTTCTCTGCTGGCACGCTTCGCAACTCGAAGGGCCACGCCGCTGCTACGGCACACCTCGCAATAGCTGTCACACCCGGCTTTAGGTTGTCTCGTCGGGATGTACGATGTGTGGCACCCGGCACAGATCGCGAAGCCGTCCACTCCGGCTGCAACCAAAGCGAGGTGCAGGGCGAGGACGCCAAAGCACCCGGCCTGCTTGCTTCCGCGAAGCGCCATTTGCCAGCGAGTGGATTCAGCGTCCCATTCGAACCGTGGCCTCACGTCTCCGATTTCGAGCCAGCAATTGAGCACGTGTCCGAGGAGCAGACGCTCCCATGTGAGCTTGTCATCGGGGCGCATGATCCCGTGGTGTTTCAGGTGCTCTTTTAGGACTGCCCAGTCTTCCGCAGCGCCAAACTCGCTCTTCAGTAGACGGGCGGCAATATTCATGATTGCCTGCGCCTGTCCCGAGTATTTGCGCCAGCCGTCGCACGGCTCTTGATGGATAAACACCGCGGCCTCTTTGTCCTTCACGAAGATACCTAGCACGCCGAAGTTCTCCGCGAAATCCAGGATATCGGCATCGGACTTGCCAGCCTGCCACAAGGTAGCGAATTCCTGGAGGGCATCCTTGTCGGGGTACACCACCATCTCTTCGTATTCGTTGTTCTTGTCGTAGAAGTCTCCAATAATCACACCGTCGCGTAGCGAAATGTGCCCTGGCGACCATGCCGCACTAGGCTGAAGCAGTGGCTCACGTTTTACCTCTTTTTCAGCGTCTACTTCGAACTTTCGGTTATATGCTCCCCGGTTGTCCTGTGTCATCATAGGTCATAATAACTCCAATCAAGCATCTCGGTCAAGAAAAAAAGGAACTGTGGAGCCGTTGTAGTGTTTAAACGCATTACCATAATAAAAAAGCCAGTTTTTAACGCAGAAGTTCCGAGTAGATGCGTTTAAACGCATCTACACTGCTGTCAACATAGGTCATACGTAATCGCTTTTCGTTCGCGCTCACTTTCCCTATGATTGCCTTGTATGACACATCAAACGAGTTTAAAACCGCCCTCGGCAGTCAGCACCGAAAACGGCCTGGGACGGCTTCTGTACCGAGTAGATGAGGTTCGCCGTGCTACGGCCCTCAGTCGCGCCGATGTATACCGGCGCATCAATGCTGGCGAGATTCCACATGTTCGTATCGGTCGTTCCATCCGCATTCCGGCGACTGGCCTAGATCAGTGGCTTCAAGAGTTGGATCGCAATGCAGCTTGAAAAGGATAACGGGGTAATGCCAGACATCGAGAATAATTTGAAAGCAGACCAGCCGGTAGCTGCCGTAAACCAGCCGCCGCACAAGGCCGGTGTTCCCGAGCCAAATACGGATATTGATCGTGGCCTGTCGCTGGTCAAACTCGCGGCACTGCTGACGAAGGTCCCTTCCATGGCCGAGGTCGGTCGTTCAGGTATTGCGACGTTAATGCGTGAAGCCGGGTGTAGTGAAGAACAGATCAAGCACCATGTCGCGGATCTGACCACCTCCGAAGACCCTGAAGCGGGCCAGTTCGGTAAGAAGATGCCGCAGTCAACGCTGCTCGTGAACATGGCGCTGGAGAGCGGCACCGTTCTCTTCCACTCGCCCGGCGGCAAGACCTACGCCAGCGTGGGCATCAACTCGGTTCTGGAGACCTTCCCCGTGCGCTCGGTGGATTTCCGCCGGTATCTTTGCCGCCTGTACTTTGAAAAGTTCCGGCGTGTCGTTGGTGGTCAGGGTATTCAGGACGCTCTAAATGTCCTGGACGCAAAAGCGAGATATGAAGGCGTGGCGGAACAGGTCTACTGCCGTGTGGCTCAGCGTGACGGCGCGGTGTACCTCGACTTGGCCAATGCCGAACGCCAGATCATCGCCATCACGCCAGCGGGATGGGAAATCACGACCAACGTTCCTGTCCGCTTTCGCCGTCCGAAAGCCATGTTGGCTCTTCCGACTCCCGTTCCCCGCGGCAATCTGGTCTCAGGGCTGAAGCCGTTCATCAACGCCAACGACTCAGAGTTCATTCTGATCGTCGCGTGGCTGCTGTCAACGCTCCAGCCGTCCGGCGCTTACCCGATTCTCCAGATCAAGGGTGAACAGGGAAGTGCGAAGAGCACGACCTCAAAGTTGATTCGCAACCTGATCGACCCGAATGAGGCTCCCGCACGGGCTCAACCGAGGGAAGAGCGCGACCTCGTAATCGCCCTCTCTAACAGCCATATCGGATGTTTCGACAATCTGTCGTTCATCCCGGAATGGCTGAGCGATGTCTTCTGCCGGGTTTCAACCGGGCAGTCCTTCTCGACCCGCACGCTTCACACTGACGAAGACGAATCCATCTTCTCAGTACAGCGCCCGATCATCCTAAACGGTATCGAGGAGCTTTCGACACGGGGTGATTTGGTTGACCGCTCCGTTATCGTTGATCTGCCCCGCATTGCCAGCGACAAGCGCCGCACGGAAGACGAGTTCTGGGCGGCATTTCGGAACGCACATCCGGCGATTCTCGGCGCGTTGCTAGACACGGCAGCGGCAGCGTTCGCGAACCTGACGAACGTAGAGGCTAAGAATCTGCCACGCATGTGTGACTTCGCCCGGTGGGCAATTGCCGCTGAAGCGCACTTGGGCTGGCCCTCCGGGACGTTCCTCAGTGCCTACAAGCGTAACAATCGCGACGCTGACCTTGTTGCACTCGAAGCTTCGCCCGTCGCTGGCGCAATCCTTCGCTTCATGGATCAGGGCAAGCGTGAGTGGAAGGGCACGCCATCGGCTCTTCTGAAGGAACTGACACAGATGAACGAGGTCGTGGCAATGCGGGATGTGAAGCACCCTGCGTGGCCCAAGACGCCACACGGTCTCGGCAATGCCATCCGGCGGCTTGCGCCGTCTCTGCGCTCCGCTGGGTTGGACGTGCAGTGTTGGAAGAGCGGCCAGCGTTACATTCACCTGTCACGTTCAGGTGGCGCGGGAGACGTCACTGAAACTGGGCGGGAGGGCTTCGGCCTCACGTAACGCATAGACCTGTGGGAAAGGCAGGACATCACGGACGGCTTGGGCGGCAATTTGCTCCGGGGTTCTAATCTTGAGGACCCCGGCGGCGACTCGCTATGTATCGCATTCTCTTTAGAATTTCAAGAAAATGCAGCGCCCAAACGTCCTAGGTGTCCGAGGCTTAAGCCTGTGAGCGTATCGCCATCGGACGTTCGACAAGAGTCATCGCCCAGGTGTCCCCTTGTCACCTCTGTAACCATGCTTCGGCGTTCTTCTTCGTTTTGCCGGTTCTTGAAGGTGACAGCCAAACCATAGAATGGAAAGGGAATAGAAGGTTGGCTCGGTTATCGCTTTCGCGCGAAAAGGGGCACGTTTCAAGAAACAAGGAAACTGACATTACGCCGAACTCGAATAAATGCAAGGCTTTAGCTTACCTCATGCCCCACTGGTACCGACACTGGTACCCGATTCAGCGTGTAACCATCCCAGCGCCTGGAAAAACGACGGCGGCGGACGCCCAGAGCGCCTCTCAAAAACCACCTCCGGGCTAATGAATCTGAAGGAGAACGCTTTGGCTGTAGTACCACGACGTTCCGCCTGTGCCTACGGTGTAGCAATTTCCAGGCCCGTGAGGAAAACCCCCAGGTGTGCCAGCGCAATGTGTTGCCACGAGGACGACCTCGTGGTCGCCCGAAGGTATGTTCTGGGGGAGGCTGAAATTGATTTGGTACAGACCTACGGCCCCAGGTACCAGCCCAATAAATGGGATGGGGTTCATGCCCGTACTATCGCCGTTAATTGGTGGTGGATCGTAAACTCCAATCCCACCCACCTGGAGACTGAGTTGTGAAATCATGTCTGCGGTGTTGTACTGCGAGACAACCGAGAGCGGCGACGCTGGCGCGGGATGGCCATCAGAGGGTGGGGTGGTTGCGGTCGGTAGCCCAGTCAAATAGGCGATAATCGTTTCGCCGGGCCTTGCGGGGTTGGCTTCAGTGACCAGCGAGTAATCCCCAGAGTGCTGAAAAACGCCGTAACGCGTGCCGCCAATGCGAAAGAATGCACCGGGTTGGAGGTAGTAGTTGTACTTTGCGGTGGCAACTGCTTGAGTGCCGCCCTGAACAACGGCAACATCGACGCTCCCGTCGGATCTGAAGTCAGCTTTAAGAGGTACCTGGAAATTGATCTGCTGGTACCCACCCAGATCCGCAACGGCAAACAACGGCGCTGGCACACCGCCTACCGTGACAGTCACCCCGGCGAGTTCTAGGGGCAAAGGAATCATCGTTGAGGTAACGAGTCGGTTAACCGCGAGTCCGGTACAAAAGACGGTCCCAATTGATCCTGGTGGCGGCATACCCGCCTGGAAACTGGCGGCAGATGTAACGACGATATTTCCGATTTGAGCCGAAGCCGCAATGGCAAGAAGGGCCAGAAAAACCAATTGCCGTATTATTCGCACCATACCTAATATCCTACTCTAAGACCCGAATAGCCTCTGTTTTACCTACAGCAATTGCGGCGGGACGGTGAATATTGTCCTCTCTTTGATTCGCACCCGTTCGCTCCATGACTAGAAGGCCGACGGAAGTGACGTTCTCGGAAACTGACCGAAGCGCATCAGGAGTTCTAGACTGAAGCCGCATCAGCCGCTTCTCTAACTGTAACGATCTTTTGAAAAACGATGTCGCCAGCCGGGAGCATGGCCAAGCACCGGCAGGCCCATAGGGGGGAAGGGTGGTTTGCAGTCTGACAACAGAGTTGACAGCAACGCCCAGAGAGAGCGAGTCACCCATGAGACATGGATACTGCCAAACCCGCGCCAATCAATACTTCTGAGAACCCGCATCACCCCTGAGAAAGCCACCTGCCGGATTCGTAATCAGTAGGTCGCCGGTTCGATCCCGGCGGGTGGCTCCACTTTTTCAAGCACTTCCCCTTTTAATTGCACCCGACCCGAAGAGGCCATGCGATTCCCCAGGTAGGTCATGACCCCAGGAAATCGGCCAGCGCCTCCTGCCACGGGCGCAGCGGCGGCAGCAGCGTATTCAGCAGGACCGCGCGCGCCGGGCGCTTCGCTTTGCGCGGAAATCGGGTCGATGGCACCGGCAGCAGCGTCGTGCTCTTCCCCGCGATGCGAAAGATC
>JANYJN010000103.1 GCA_025358475.1 Candidatus Solibacter sp. | reverse complement strand
CACCAGTATTGGATATGGCGCCAGCTTCCATGGACTCGCCGCCTTGCTCGGCATGTTGAACAGTTGCGCCAGCAACGTCACCGTCGTCAATATCGATAACGGCTTCGGCGCCGGCTACGTCGCCAGCCTCATCAATCGGCTATGAGAACTACTCCCTAACCCGGCGAAGCCGGAACCAAACAGGGAATCGCCTTCACCGCGGAAGCGCAGAGAAGCGCAGGGAAAACTAAAAAAGCTCAACCGATGGGCGGGTCTTTTACTCGGCGCTCTCCGCACCGCGCCAAGGCCTGAATTCAACTCCGTCGGGCCACCCCGCTCGGTTTTCTCTGCGCTTCCTCTGCGCTCCCTGCGTCTCTGCGGTGAATCGCATTCCGCGCGTGGTCCGGCTTCGCCGGGTTAGGGGCCTTACCCCTTCTTGCCCGGTACTGCCGGCTTGCCCATCTTCTCAATCTCGTTGAAGTACACCTTGCGGCCTTCGTCCATGGCCTGATTGGAAAGTATCACCGCCACCGAATCCGCCATGCCGATTTCCACATTGGCCTTAGGTGCCTGGCCCGTGCGGCAGCAGTCGAAGAAGCTCTCCAGTTCCACGTCCACCGGATTGCGCTGCTCTTCCTGTACCATCACGCCCTTGCTGGTCAGCCAGCGTCTGGCGAACTTCACTTCCTTATCGATGAAACTTTCCTTGCCGGTGAAATTCAGATCGCTGGTCATGATCGGAATCGGACCGTTGGCGGCGCCCGATGCCACCATGGTGGCGCCCGCCACGTAAGCTTCCTTCTTCTTCTCGCCTGCCTTGGTGGTTACCGCGGCGGCCTTAGGCGGCTCCCGATACCACCACGCAATCGCCGGATGCACGTCGTCGCCCACCGTCATTTCTACCGTGCCCTCGCTGCCCATGATGATTTCGCCCATCTCCGGACGCGTCCCGTTGAAGAACGGCAGAAAGCTGTTGGTGCTGATCGAAGAGTAGGTCATCTTCTGGCCGTTGGGGTATTTGTAGATCAGTTGGATGTTGTCCCAGACGTCGCGCCCGTCCTTCAGGGTATCCAGGCTGCCCAGGCCCATCACAAATTCCGGCTGGGAGCCGAACATCCAATCCGCGATGTCCACCTGGTGAGATGTCAACTCCGCCGTCAGCCCGCCCGACATGGAGCGATACACGCGCCAGTTGGCGATGTTCTGCTCGCCGCCGGGCTTCATGGTCCACAGCGCGCTCGGCTTGTTGAGCATGTTGCGGTGCCACTGCGCGTGGATGTGATGCACGTTGCCCAGAATGCCCTTGTCCACCATCTGCTTCACCGTCTGGTAAAAGTAGCTGTAGCGGCGCTGCAATCCGGTTTGCAGCGTCTGCTTGGGATGCTCCAGGTGCAGCGCGCGCAGGGCGTGGACTTCCTCCGGCTTGAACACCAGGCACTTCTCGCAGAACACGTGCTTGCCCGCCATCAGCGCGTCGCGCGTCACCGGGTAGTGAATGAACAGTGGCAGGGTGACAATTACCGCGTCCACGTCCTTGGCGGCCAGCAGTTCGCGATAGTCCTTATACTGCTTCGGATTGTTGCCGATCGTGTCCACGCCGTGCTTCAGGTTCTCCGGGTTGATATCGCAGGCCGCCACGCAGCGCCCGCTGTCAATCCCCTTGAGATGCTTCAAGAGATAGCTTCCGCGGCTGCCGGTGCCGATGATGCCGTACTGCACCTGGTCGTTCGCCGCTCTCACCTTCTGGACGGCGGGGGCGCCGTGCACCGCGGGGATAGCGGCGGCCACCGCCGACACCGCTCCGGCGGCTTTCACGAAATCGCGGCGCGACACTTCTCGGTCCTGGGGCATATCTTCTCCTGTTTTTCCCGATTGTAGCATGTAGGTTTTGGTGACCGAAGTGCATGTCGCGCGTATAGTGCAATGGATGCTAAGACCTACCGCCGTCGCCTTGTGGCTGGGCACACTCATTGTGTCCCTGCATGCACAGCCCGCGCCGCACCCGGCATCGTCCCCCCAGATAAAGGATCTTCAGGTCCCCAAGTTGACCAGCCCGCCGCGTATTGAGCAGTTCCTCGGCGGCGCCTCGCGCGCCGACTTGTTGCGAATTGACGATTTCCGCCAGCGCCAACCCGGCGACGGCGTGCCCGTCAGCCGGAAAACTTCCGCCTGGATCGGCTACGACGACCGTAACTTCTACGCGGTCTTCGTCTGCCAAGCGCCACCCGGCCAGACGCGCGCCCGCTTAGCCAAGCGCGAGGACATTTTGAGCGACGACCTGGTCGGCGTTTTCTTCGATACCTACCACTCCGGCCAACGTGGTTACGAATTCTTCGTAAATCCCCTCGGCATTCAGGCCGATGCCGCCCTAACCGAAGGACAGAGCGACGATTTCAGCTTCGACACCCTCTGGTATTCTGACGGCCGGCTCACCCCCGAGGGGTACGTCGCCATGCTGACCATTCCCTTCCGCAGCCTGCGCTTTCCCGCTCAAGCCGCGCAGACCTGGGGTTTCGGCTTGTACCGCGGCATCCCGGCCAATAACGAGAATGCTTTCTGGCCGTACATCACCGAGAAGATTTCCGGCTTCGTGTCGCAACTCGGCAAGATGGCCGGTCTCAAGAACATCTCGCCCGGCCGTAATCTGCAATTGATTCCGTATGCCGCCTTCAGCAGTTCGCATTTCCTCGACCAGCCCGGCTCCCCAGTGCCGGCTTTTCGGGGCAAGACCGATTTCCGCCCCGGGCTCGACGCCAAGGCGGTGATTCATGACACCCTCACCCTGGACGTCGCCCTTAATCCCGATTTCAGCCAGGTGGAATCGGACGATCCGCAGGTGAATGTCAATCAGCGCTTCGAAGTCGTCTTCCCCGAAAAACGCCCGTTCTTCGTGGAAAACAACAGCTATTTCACCACCCCGGAAAACCTCTTCTTTTCGCGCCGCATCGTCGATCCCGAATTCGGTGGCCGCATCACCGGCAAACTGGGCCACTGGAACCTCGGCGTCCTGGCCATCGACGACCGCGCCGCTGGCTTGGTACTCGATCCCGCCGACCCCAACTACGGCGGCCGCGCCGCCATCGGAGTAGTCCGCGTGCAACGCGAATTCGGCAAATCGAACCTTGGCCTGCTGGTCACCGATCGCCAGTTCGCCGGCAGCTTCAACCGCGTCGCCTCTCTGGACACGCGCCTCAGGTTCAACGATACCTGGACCTTCACCGGCCAGGTGATGACCAGCCGGACACGCCAACTGGATGGCACCCAAAGCGGCGGCCCGGCCTACAACTTCGACCTCTTCCACCAGAACCGTCAGTGGCTCTACGAGGCCACCTTCATCGATCGCGCCGAGGGCTTCCACACAGACCTGGGATACGTTCCGCGCGTCAACATGCGCCAGGCCCAGCAGTTTTTCATGCGCCGCTTCCACCCCAAGAGCAAGCGCGTGCTGGTCTTCGCCCCGCACATCAACCTCATGGGGGACTTCGACCACCTGGGCGTCCAGCAGGATTGGCGCGTCAACCCGGCATTCAACCTGCAAATGACCGGCAGCACTTTCATGGGGGCGGCCCTCTCCCAAACCTTCGAGCGATTCCAGAACATCGACTTCCGCCGCCATAACGCCGATGTCTTCCTGCACACCGAATACTTCAAGCGCGCAACCTTCGATTTCAGCTACGCCGCCGGAACGCGCATCAACTACAATCCGGCCCCCGGCCTCGCTCCCTTCCTGGCGAATGGCAGTGACTTACAGGCGGGCTTTACCCTGCGGCCGGTCTCGCGCCTCAAGATCGACGAGATCTATTACCTGACCCGCATGCGCACCCCGCAGGCCAGCGTCTTCGTCAATCATCTAACCCGCACGCGCATCAATTATCAGTTCACCCGCGCGCTTTCTCTCCGCATGATTGTGGACTACAACGCGGTGCTCGAAAACGCCTCGTTGATCAACCTCACACGCCAGAAGCGGATCACGGGCGACGCGCTGGTGACCTACCTGATCCATCCGGGAACGGCGCTCTACGTGGGGTACACGGACCGGCTTGAGAATCTGGCGCTGACCAACGGAACGGTCCTGCCTATCGGTTTTCCTTCCACCACGACGGCGCGGCAGTTCTTTGCCAAAGTGAGCTACCTGTTCCGCTTTTAGGATTCACCAACTTATTGGGAAACCGATTGCTCACGCACGCGGCTCTGATTCGAACGGCGATTCGCCAATCCGGGCCGCCACCGTGAGAATCTGGTGCTCACCAACGACACGGTCCTGCACATCGGTTTTCCTTCCACCATGACGGCGCGCCAGTGTTGCCTAAGCGCACTGCCTGTTCCGGTTCTGAGTGCAATGTGGGACAGGCCTCCTGGCGCATCCTGGCCTGTCCGTCTTATTTTTCCGACTCCGCCTCAGCCTCGGTGGCCGCCTCCGGTCCCGCCGCTTCCGCCTGGTCGATCAACTCCTGGGCCTCTTGGACCTTCCCCCGTGGGACCTTCACCTCAAATCCCAGATTGGGGTATTGCGACGCTCCCACCACCATCACGGGAATGTCATTCGATTCCAATACTCCGCGGATCATGTCCGCTTCCATTTCGGCAGTTACCGTGCCGGAACTCCACAGCGTGACCATGTCAAGGGCATGCGACGTCAGCAGCACGTCCTCGCTGGGTTGCTCTTCTTCACGTTCGGGATCTTGCGCCATGACTAGAGGATATCGCAGAATATGATTAAGGAGCCTTTTCACATGCCGGATGAATGCGCGGAAACAGATCAGTCCCAAAGCCACGCGACCAGCAACATCGCATGGTTCCTCACCGGCGCTTTTATTGGCGCCGCGGCAGCCACTCTCTACGCCCCGCAGAGCGGCAAGGAGACGCGCCAGTACCTTTCCGAGAAGACCCAGCAGGGCCGCGAAGCCGTCGAATCCGCGGGCCAGGAGATCGCCGAGTCCAGTAAGGACATGTTTGAACGCGGCCGTAAACTGGTCGACGATGCCGCCGACCTCTTCGAGCGCGGACGCAAGCTCGTCAAAGGATAAGCGTTGGCGCCCGCCATTGTCTCCCACACCGCCCAATTGGGCGATTTCGCACTCACTCTGGTGCGCGATTCCGTATATTGGTGGGACGGCGGCGCCCTCTTCGGCGTCGTCCCCAAAACCCTCTGGAGCCGCAAGACCCAGGTCGACGAGCTCAACCGCAT
>JANYJN010000094.1 GCA_025358475.1 Candidatus Solibacter sp. | reverse complement strand
CGCGCCGCGACCGCGCCCCACTCCGCCACGCTCCCGCGCGCCCTGCCCTGCGCCGCGACCGCCCCCCACCCCGCGCGAAAGGCGCCGCAACCGCGCCCCACTCCGCCACGCTCCCGCGCGCCATGCCCTGCGCCGCAACCGCCCCCCGCCCCGCACGAAACGCGCCGCGACCGCGCCCCCCCTCCGCCACGCTACAATTGCGATGTCATGAAGAAAGTTCGGTGGGGTGTGTTGGGAGTGGCGAATATCGCCGTCAAGCGGGTGATTCCGAGCATGAAGGCCGGGGAGTACACCGAGATTGTGGGCATTGCGTCGCGCGACGGCGCGCGCGCCCAAGCGGCGGCGCGCGAACTGGGCATTCCCAAGGCTTACAGCTCCTACGAGGAAATGCTGGCCGACCCGGAAATCGACGCCGTCTACAATCCGCTGCCCAATCACCTGCACTTGCCGTGGTCCACGCGCGCCGCCGAGAGTGGCAAACATGTACTGTGCGAGAAACCGATCGGCCTCAACGTGCGGGAGGCGCTGGCGCTGATGGCGGTGCGCGACCGCACCGGGGTCAAGATCGGCGAGGGCTTCATGGTGCAGAACCACCCGCAGTGGCTGCGCATCGTGGAACTGGTGCGCGCCGGGCGCATCGGGCAGCTCCGCTCCGCGGTGGGCACGTTCAGCTATTTCAAACTGGAAGGCGATAACATCCGCAACATCCGCGAGTATGGCGGCGGCGGGTTGTTCGATATCGGCTGCTACGCCATCAAGACGTCGCGCATGGTCTTCGGCGAGGAACCGGTGAGCGTTTCCGCCGCCATCGCGCGCGATCCCCGGTTCGGCGGCGTCGACGTACTTACGTCCGCCATATTGGAGTACCCTTCCGGCCACTGCGTGTTCACTTGCAGCACGCAGATCATGCAGCAGCAGAGCATGCGCTTCTTTGGGACCACGGGACGGATCGAGGCGGAGATTCCGTTCAACGCCACGCCCGGGGGGACTTCGCGCGTGCACATCGACGACGGCCGCGACCTGAACGGCGGCGGGCTGGTGACGGAAGAGCTGCCGCCCTGCGACCAGTACACCATCCAGGGCGACCTGTTCTCGCGGGCGATTCTTGAAGGCGGCGAGGTCCCGGTGCCGCTGGAAGACGCGGTAAAAACGATGGCCGTCATCGACGCCCTATTCCTGGCGGCGGAGACGGGGTGCAAGGAGTGTCCGGCCGATATGCTGCGCGCGGCCTTGCCAGGCTGAGTTTTCACGGCGCGGCAACCTTCGCAAACTCGCGCGGCTGGCCTCCGGCAGCCGGATCGGGCGGGAGCTATACTGGGCTCCGTGACGAGTTTCCGATATGCAGCTGGGCGTGGCCAATTGGGCGCAACCACCCACCGAGCCGAAGCCAACCGGGCGAGCAGAGGGCAGTGCCCGCCGGGTTACGTCTTGAAGGGCGGGTCGATTTCGACCTGGTAGCCGCTGGCGAGGCGGTTGGTTTCATTGGCCATGCCGACGACGGCCATGAGTTCAGCGAACATGGCGCCGGTCATGCCCGCCTTACGGGCAGCGGCGGTGTGGGATGCAATGCAATAGGGGCACTGGTTGGTAGCGCTGACGGCGAGGTAGAGCATTTCCTTGGTGAGGGGGTCGAGGGCGCCGGGAGCCATGGTCTGTTTGATACTTTCCCAGGTGCGGCGCAACGTGGGGAGGTCGAAGGCCAAGGCTTTCCAGAAATTGTTGATCCAGTCAGTGTGGCGAGTGGCCATGATGTCGTCATAGACGGCGCGCACTTCGGGAGGGGCATCGGGGTATTCGAGGAGTCCGAGGGTGGGCATGCCGACCAGGATAGCGCGCCAGGATGGACAGTTCCAGGACCAATGGCTCATATCCAAAGCTAGGTTGGAATTTCCCTGATAACCATCGGAAAATCATAGACAAGGAGAGTGGAAGATGTACATTCTGATAATTCTTGGGAGCGGGCGTCAGGTTGACGCTCTCTTGTTGTCGGCATCGGCGGAGCGCTTGCGGGTGGTGATTCCCGGCCGGGCGGACACGACGGAATTTCGACTGGTCGAGGGCCAGTGGACTTCCGAAAGCGGCGGGCAGGTCGAGGTGGGAGCCATCCTCGCCGGGAATGTGGCGGATGCCAGACGGGTGCTGGGCAATGCCCAGGGGCGCTCGCGAACAGCGGTCTGAGGCAGTCTTCCTCGCGAGGGGTTGGCGCCGGATGATGCGTTGGGGGCCGTTGACGCGTAAGCGGTCCACGACTTCGGTATAGTTCCGAGCCGGGGACAAGGGCGGCGGTTCTGTCATAGTTGCGGACAGGGTATCCTGTACGAATATGGCTGATAACAACGCTCCTGTCCGCGAACTCGGGTTCGCCACGAAGTCTCTGCATGCCGGTCATACGCCGGATTCGGCGAGCCACGCGCGCGCGGTGCCGATCTACCAGACCACTTCCTTCACTTTCGACAACTCGGACCACGCGGCGGCGCTGTTCGGCCTGCAGCAGTTCGGCAACATCTATACACGCATCATGAACCCGACGACGGACGTCTTTGAGCAGCGCGTGGCGGCGCTGGAGGGCGGCATCGCGGGCCTGGCGACGGCGAGCGGACAGGCGGCGCAGTTTCTGGCGATCACCAGCCTGTTGGGGCCGGGCGACGAACTGGTGGCGGCGAGCACGCTCTACGGCGGCACCTACACGCAGTTCGACGTGAGCTTCCGCCGGTTGGGGATCGACGTGAAATTCGTGGAGCCCGACGACCCGGAAAACTTCCGCAAGGCGATCACCTCGAAGACGCGCGCGGTGTACGGGGAGACGATCGCCAATCCGCGGATGAACGTGCTGGACATCGAGGCGGTGGCCAAGATTGCGCACGAGGCCGGTGTGCCGCTGGTGATCGACAACACGATGGCGTCGCCGTACCTGTGCCGGCCGATCGAGCACGGCGCGGACATCGTGGTGCAATCGGCGACCAAGTTCCTGGGCGGGCACGGCACGTCGATCGGCGGCATTATCGTGGACAGCGGCAAGTTCGCGTGGACCGATAAGTA
>JANYJN010000081.1 GCA_025358475.1 Candidatus Solibacter sp. | reverse complement strand
GGGGTTCTCTCAGATGGCGTTAGTATGGTCAAACATTTTTTCGCAGTAGATTGGGAACTGTGAACGAACCGGAACTGATTGAGAAATTGCGCCGGCGCGTGGCGCTGCCGCGGACGGCGGGGCTGGTGCTGGGGATCGGTGACGACTGCGCCATCGTGCGGCCGCGGGGGTCGCTCGAAGACTGGCTCTACACCACCGATATGTTGATCGAAGGCACCCACTTTCTCCGCGAAACGCACGGCGCGGCGGATGTGGGCTGGAAGGCGCTAGGGCGCGGGCTCAGCGACATTGCAGCCATGGGTGGCGAGCCGCGTTTCTGTCTGCTCTCGCTCGCCGTGGCCAGTTGGGTGGACGCACGTTGGCTGGACGGGTTCTACGGCGGGCTGCTAGCGCTGGCGAAACGCGCAAGGGCGGCGTTGATCGGCGGCGACCTGGCACGGACGGAGCGCGTGATGTGCGACATCGTGGTAGCGGGGACCGTGCCGCGGGGGAAGGCGCTGCGGCGGGATGGGGCGCGCCCCGGCGACGGAATTTATGTCTCAGGGGCGCTCGGTGGATCGGCGCTGGGTCTCGCGGCGGGGCGCGGCAAGGCTTGGGTACGGCATAAGCGGCCCCAGCCGCGCCTGGCGTTGGGCCGCTTTCTGCGCGTCCGGTTGGGCGCCACGGCGGCGATGGATCTGAGCGACGGGCTATCCCTGGATCTGCACCGTTTCTGCGCCGCGTCGGGCCTCCGCGCGGAGATTTCGCCACCGCCAGCGTATCGCGGGGCAACGCTCGAACAGGCGCTGCATGGCGGGGAGGATTACGAATTGCTTTTCACCGCGCCGGCGCGTGTCCGGGTGCCGGAGGCATTCCAGGGGCTGGCGCTGACCCGAATTGGAACCATGCGTAGGGGCGCCGCGGGCGCCGTGGAGATGGACGGCGAGCCGCTCCCGCCGCTTGGCTACGACCACCTGCGCCACTTATGAACCTGCCGAAAGCCTGCGACCGCAGCGTGATGTGGGGCGGGCTGGCCGCAGCCTGCAGAGCCCGAAGGGCGAAAGATAGTAGCCCACGGCGCACAGCCGTGTTATGAACCTGGCGAAAGCCTGCGACCGCAGCGTGATGTGGGGCGGGCTGGCCGCAGCTTGCAGAGCCCGAAGGGCGAAAGATAGTAGCCCACGGCGCACAGCCGTGGGTAGCAGGCGGGCGGCGTTGGGCAGCCCCGGAACGGGGCGTAAGAAGGGACCGCGGCGTTGGTTCTTCCGCCCCGTCCCGGGGCTCTAATGCGGACCGTGTTTCTCCCAGTGCTGGCGCACTGGGCTATTATCTTCCGCCCTTGGGGCTGGGCCGTGTGAAAATCGTTTCGGCGGGGTAGGTACGTTCAAATACAGGTCTCGCGCCTTCCGTTGCGATTCTGGCGGCAAGGGGCCGCATTGGGTAAACTTTAGACTTGATTGTCACTCTCACCATAAATCCGACGATTGACCGCGTGATCAGCGTCGACCGCCTGGCGTTTGAAGACCGGGCGTACATTAATTCCAGCCGCGAATCGGCCGGCGGGCGCGGTATCAACGCATCCTGCGTGATCCACTCCTTCGGCGGGCAAACCCTCGCCCTCCTAATTTGCGGGGGCGAGGCCGGGAAGCGTCTGGAGGCGCATTTGCAGAGCGACGGCCTGCCGTTTCAGGTGGTGGCGGTGGAGAACGAGATCCGCACCAACCTAACCATCACCGATAAGCACGGGCTCACCGTGAACCTGAACGAGGTCGGGCCCACGCTGTCGAAGGCGGAAGTGACGCTGGTGGAGCGGGTGGTAAAGGGGACGCTGGACCGCGCCTCGTGGCTGATGATCTGCGGCAGCACTCCGCCGGGTGTGCCTCCCGAATTTTACGGCCGGCTGATCGCCGCGGCGCGCAGGAAGAAGGTGAAGACGCTGCTGCACGCCGACGGGGAACCGTTGCGCCAGGGAATCGAGGAGCGGCCCACGGTGGCCACGCCGAACCAGCAGGAGGCGGAGCGCTTGCTGGGGCGCACGCTGTTGACGCGCACGCACTACCTGGAGGCGGCGGAGCGAATCCGCAGCATGGGGCCGGAATCGGTGTTGCTCTCCCTGGGCAGCCGCGGCGCGGTGGGCGCGTTTCGCGAGGGTCTGTTCGAGGCGCTGCCGCCGAGGGTGGACGCGGTGTGTCCCATCGGCGCTGGAGACGCGCTTTCGGCGGCGTATACCTGGGCCATGGAACGCAAGAACGACGCGGTGGAAGCGCTGCGCTGGGGTGTGGCGGCGGGGACGGCGTCGGCACGCTTGCCGGGCATGACGTTCGCCAGCCTGGAGCAGACGCGGGAGATCTACCGGCAGGTGGAACTGCGGCGCTCGGAGTAGGGTGTTACACTGCCATAAGTAATGCTCCTCGACTTGAAGCTGGTGGTCCGCCTGCAGGAAATCGATAATCGTCTTGCGGAACTCTCGCGCGAAATCGCCACCCTGCCCAAACACATCTCAGAAATTCAGAAGAAACTGGGCGCGCATGAGCGTAAGCTCGATGCCGACCGCGCCGCGCTGGCGGCCAATCAAAAAGAGCGCAAGAAGTGCGAATCCGATATCCCGGTGCAAGAGCAGAAGATCTCCAAGCTCAAGGATCAGATGATCGGCACCAAGACCAACGACCAATATCGCGCCTTCCAGCACGAGATCGAGTTCTGCCAGACGGAAATCCGCCGGCTGGAAGACCGCATTCTGGAAATGATGGGGGAATCCGAGCCGCTGGAGAAGAACGTAAAAGCGGCGGAACTGGCGCTCAAGGAAGAGAAGGCGCAAGTGGAAGCCGAGAAGACGGTAGCCAGGGAGCGGACGGCAGTGGATCAGAAGGCGGCGACCGAGTTGCAGGGCGAGCGGGCAAGCATCGCGAAAGAGATTCCGCCGGCCACCTACAAGCAGTATGAGCGCGTGCGCAAGGGACGCAAGGGAATTGCCGTGGCCGAGGTGGTGGACGGCCGCTGCACGGCATGCTACATCGTGCTACGGCCGCAATATTTTCAGGACGTGAAACGCACCGAATCGATTCTCTTCTGCGAGAGTTGCCAGCGCATTCTCTACTACAATCCGCCGCAGGCGTTCGACGATCTGGCGGGCGGCGAGGGCGGAAGCCGCGTGGAGATGGGCGACTAATCCGCGACCGTCTGAAGTTGTGTTGTGGGGCGCCACCCCTCCCTCACGGCCGGGGCCTCCGACCAAGCCCCGAGCGTCAGCGGGCGGGTTAGCGGTAGCACCGCATCCCGCTCTGTCTTACCGATCGCCCATGCTGTAGCCAAGCCACACCATGAAGCCCGGAGCCGTCGAACTGCGGAACTGGTCGCTGAAGTTTGGAATGTAGTGCAGGTCGAACTGGGGACGGATGAAGATGTGCTCTTTCACATAGAGCTGGACACCTAACCCCGCATGAACCTGGAAGTGGGTGGCATTCCCAATTGGCTGCGACTGGGTCTGGCAAACCGCGGTGCCCGCGCAATTAGTTTGAGTGATGGAGAAACCTGTCCTCGCGCCGCCAACCCCGCCCAACAATCTCACCATGACTTTCTTCTGATTCACCGGCGCGTACACGGCATCGACGTCATAGAAAAGCTGCCTATAACGCATGTAGGCATAATCCTGCTTGGCAGGCTGCAGGCTGGCTTCGCCGCCAAAGCCAAGGTGCTTGGTGAACATGATGGTGCCACCGAACCCCATAAAGAAACCACTCAGTGCCGGCGTTGGCAGACAACCGAGTGAGCCGATTGCGCAAGTGGAGAGGTTGGCATCTAAGCCAGCCCCGGACGCCTTATCGTGGACGGTACCGAAGCCGATGTTGACTTCGGCGGCGCTTTGGGCATGGGCGAAGGAAATCGCGAACAGCAGGGGAAGGTAACGGTAGATACGATTCACGGTTGAAGATCTCCTCTAAAAGACAATGCAGCACGCTTTAAAAGATGCGTGGCTTGGCGCCTGGGTTACAGCTTCTTACGGTACCAGTCTAGCGCTTCTGACAAAGCGGGCAGAAGTGGGAACTGCGCTGGGTGACGATCACCCGGCGTATCGGCGTCAGGCAGGCCGTACACGGTTGGCCGGTGCGCTGGTAGACGCGGTGGCTGATCTGGAAGAAGCCTTGGCGGCCTTCGGCATCGACGTAATCGGAGATGGAAGATCCTCCGGCGGCGATGGCCTCGGTGAGCACGGCGACGATGGCGTCGTAGAGTTTGCGGGCGCGGGCTCGCCCGATGCGTTGGGTGAGCGCTTGCGGATGAATGCCGGCGCGGAAGAGGGCTTCATCGGCGTATATATTGCCGACGCCGCGCACGAAGGTCTGGTTGAGCAGCAGGGACTTGATGCGCGTCTTATGCCGTTGCAGGGCACAGGCGAACTGGTCGAAGGGGATTTCCAGCGGTTCGGGCCCCAGGCGGGCGACGCGCCGCGGGAAGTCCTCGCTGAACTCGACGGAGCCGAACTGGCGGCTGTCGTCGAATAGAAGGGTGGCGCGGTCGAAGGTGAAGATGGCGTGGGTGTGCTTGCCGGGATCGGCGCCCAGCAGGAGGCGGCCTGTCATGCCGAGGTGGATGGTCAGGTAGCCGCCGCCCTCCATCGAGGTCACGATGAACTTGCCGTAGCGTTGAATCGCCAGGATCCGGCGGCCCTCCAGGCGGGCGGACAGCCGCTCGGGATCGCCGCCGCGGAGGATGCGGAGGTTGCGAAATTCGGCGTTCAGAATGCGCTGGCCGGCGATGGGGGCAAGCGAACGGACCACGGTTTCGACTTCGGGGAGTTCGGGCACTCAGGGAACCTGTATGTAGATGTCGCCGCGTTCCACTTTGACTTCGAAAGTGGGCACGCGTTTAGTGGGGTCGTAATCGCTCTCGCCGGTGGCGCAATCGAATTCCCAGAGGTGGTAGGGGCAGACCACGCGGCCCTCGTGGATCTGGCCCTGGCCGAGCGGACCACCGCGATGGATACACACGCCGCTGAGGGCGCGGATGGCCCCGCCGGCATGGCACACGGCGTAGGGTTGATCGCCCACCATCACCTCCATGACGGAATCCGGGGGCAGTTGCCCGAGGGTGGCCACTTTGAGAAACGGCATCTTCATATTGTAAGGCGAAACCGGCCGGCGCCCGCCGCTCGCGCGGCTGGAAAGTGAGATACCCGCCCCGGCAATTCCAACGCTCCCTCAGGGTCGCGGCTCTGATGGGGTGAGCGTTGCTCCACTTATGTATCGTGCACCGGAGCCCGCCGCTCGCGCGACTGCACAAGGGCTGCGCCCGGGGGATCGGATACAATCGGGAGTAACAACCATGCAGACGATTCTCGTGATCGACGACGACGAAAGCCTGCGCGACACGATCGGGGTGATGCTGGAGCAGGATGGCTTTCGCGCGGTGCAGGCGGGCGACGGCCGGGAAGGCTTCGAGATCGCGCTCTCCTTAAAGCCTGACCTGGTGCTGGTGGATTTGCGCCTGCCGCGGATGAGCGGTACGGAGATCTGCAAGCAGTTGCGGGCCGCGGGCATGGCCACTCCGATTATCGTGCTGAGCGCATTGGGCGATGAAATCGACAAGGTGCTGCTGCTGGAGATCGGCGCCGACGATTACGTGGTGAAGCCGTTTGGCACGCGCGAGCTGATGGCACGCATTCGCGCCGTGCTGCGCCGCACCAGTAGCGACGCGCGCAAGGTGATCCACTTCTCCGAGATCGAAGTGGACTTTGAACGCCGCATCGTGAAGCGCAAGGGCGAAGATCTCAAGCTGACGCCGTCGGAATACAATCTGCTGGCCTATTTCCTGCACAATCCCGACCGTGCCCTGACGCGCGACATGATTCTGAATTCGGTATGGGGATACGAGTTCTTCCCGAATACGCGGACGGTGGACGCGCACGTGGTGAAGTTGCGGCAGAAACTGGAGCCGGACAGCAACGCGCCGCGCCATTTTCTCACGGTGCATGGGGTGGGGTATCGCTTCGTGCCGTGAGGTGTGGGTGGGGCGGCCTTCAGCGGGCCGATTCGAGCGCAGCCCGGACCGCACCGGGCGGAGCCTTCCTCGAAAACATACGCTCGGCCGGTCGTCATTCGTTAAGACGCCGTGGGCGTCATGCGCGGCTTATGCCACGCGAAATCTAATTCATGCCGCACATGCCGGGAGTGGGGCAGCGTCCACCGGAGGGGCAGGAGGGCATTTCGGCGCTCTTCGACGCGCCGCCGACGCGGGCGGAAAAGGTGGAGTGTTCCTGCTGGAGGTGCTGCTGGCCGCAGGACGGGCAAACCAGAGCGTCCGCCTCGGCGGAGCGGCGGATCAGCTTTTCAAACTTGGTTCCGCAATCGGCACAAAGGTATTCGTAGATCGGCATGGCTTAGTGGGTCCCTACTCCAATATTAGATTACAAATGCGATCCATGACGCCGCTGATTTCGGCGGGGGAGCGTTCACCGTAGTTATTGACCAGGACTGAGAAGGCAACCCAGGTGGCGTCGGGCCGCAGTAGGTAGCCGGAAAGCGCGCTGACGTGGGACAAGGTTCCGGTCTTGGCGTAGGCCCGTCCGGCGGCGGCGGTTCCGCCGAAGCGCGAGCTGAGGGTGCCATCCCGCGCGGCCACGGGGAGGATGGAGATCCACTGGTCGCGCGCGGGCGAAGCATACATGTAGCGCAGTAATTTGAGCACGGTGGACGAAGTGACCAGGTCGAGGCGGCTCAGGCCGGAGCCATCCACCAGGTTGTATGCGGCCGGGTCTATGCCGGCTTCGGCGAGGAAAGTTTTCATCTCCGCCATCCCTGCCTCAAAGCTGCCCACGTTGCGGCGCGCGCGGCCCACGGCGCGCAGCGCCAGTTCGGCATGAAGGTTCTGACTGACTTTGGCGATGATGCGCAGGTCTTCGATCAACGGCGCCGAAACGCGGAGGGCAAGTTCGATGCCGGTGGGGGTCGCGGGTTCCTGGGCCTGATCGAGGCCGGCGAGAGAGTCGGGGAACAGGTGCTCGGCAATGGCGGATCCGCTGACCGCGACACCGCGCCGCCCGAGCGCGGTACGGAGCGCCTGGGCGGCAAACAGCGCGGGGTCTTCCACGCCGATGAGCAGGTCCTGCCCGCGGTCGCGCAGGGGGATAGCGCCCCATAGCTGGGCGTCGCGGCTGCCCGGAATGCGTTGGAAGTAGATGCGGCGTTCACCGCCAGGGGCCACAGTGCGAACGCGGTTCTCGATGCGGTAGAACTCGCTTGCCGGAAGCAGGGAAAGCGCGGCGACGTCGCCGATAGCGGCGCCGGGCCGGACGGAGAGGGTGAGCACGTTATCGGCGAGGGTGAGGGCGGAAATGGGCGGGCCATCGTCGGATTGCGGATCGTCCACCGCCCAGCCGGTGGCGTAAGGCTGCCAGACGTACCAGGTATCGTCGCCGATGATGTCGCCATCGACGCGCCGGACGCCGCGAGCGACCAACTGATCGGCCAGGTCCTCGATGGCGGCGAGCGGGTTGCCGGTGACGGGGCCCATGCGGTACGGAACGGCGCGCGCGGAAAGATTGGGATCGCCGCCGCCGGCCAGGCGCAACCATCCGCGGATGCGGCCCAGCTCATCGGGCGGGGTTTGCGAGAGCACGCGGGTCTGGAAGGTGAAGTCCGCGCCAAGGCGGGTGAGAGAGAGCGCGGCGCTGAAGAGTTTGGCGTTGGAGGCGGGGACGAAATAATGGTCGGGGTTGAGTTCGTAGAGCGTCTTGCCGGTGCCCAGGTCCACGATCCGGATTCCCCAGAAAGCGGTGCGCGCGGCGGGTGAAGAATCGAGCAGTTGCTGAATTTTCTCCGGCAGGGCGGCGGCCAGCAGTTGGGCGCCGAGCAGGAATAACGCGGCGGCGCGCTTCATCTTCCGGTCACCTTGGATTCCAGCCAGATCAGGAGCAGGAGCGCCATCACCAGGAAGCTGCCGAGCAGCGGAATTCCCATGACCACACCGACTCCCCATTTCGCGGCTGCGTACCCCAGAGTGGCCGGGGCCAGCAGGCCGCCGAGCAGCGCAAACGAGAAGATGCCGTTGAAGAACGCGGGATGATAGTAGGGGAAGCGGCGGCCGATGGCCTCGGCCACCAGCGGATAGATGCTGGCGAAGCCGGCGCCGACGAAGCAGGCGCCGACGGAGGCGCCGAACGCATTGTCGGTGAAGTACAGCGTCATGCAGCCGAAGATGGCGCTGAGCATGCTGCCCATGAGTAAGCGTCCGTGGCGCACGCGCGGCAGAATGGCCGCGGCGACCAGGCGTCCGGTGATCAGAAACAGCCAGTAGAGAGCCAGGATCAATAGAGAACTGGAAGAGCTCAATCCCAGGCGGCGAATCAGGAAGATAGGCAGCCAGCCGGCAATGGACCATTCATTGCCGAATTGGAAGAAGAGCAGCAGGGCGAAGAGAACCGCGCCCGGGCTGCGGAAATCCCGCAATGCCTGGCGCAACGTGGTGTGCGTGCCTGGGAGCGGCGCGGCCCAGGATTTGCGGGCATAAATCACGGCGAAGAAGCCGGGCACGAGGGCCATGAAGATGAGGATGGTGGGAACGGTGTAGGCGTAGAAGGTGCCGGCGACCAGCAGGGTGGCCGCCAGACAGCCGAGGCCGTAGAGGATTCCCCCTTTATTGACCGTCCCGGCGGCATCCGCCTGGTAGGAAAGCGAAATGGTGTGAAAGAGCGCCAGATTGAGCAGACCGGCGCCCGCGCCGAGCACGAATAGCCCGGCGACACGCCACCAATCGGAAAGCGGCGGCGAAACTATTGCCAGGTAGAGGAGGGCGATACAGGAGAGGCCGCAGGCGAAGACCAGGAGGAAGGACAGGCCGCGGCGCAGCAGGATAGGCCGGGCGAAGCACGAGGCGGCCACAATTCCAATCGCCAGGCTGAGGAAATAGTTGCCGGCGGCGATGAAATCCGGTTCGCGAAGATACCACCAGGCGGGCAGAATGGCGCCGAGCAGCGCCAACAAGAATCCGGAGACGAGGAAGCCGGCCAGGGCGCTTCCGGCTCCGGGCACACGGGTATCGGCTGTGTTGCCTGCAATGTTCACTTTCTTCGATTGTATTATTCCCGACCGTCTCAAGGGGGCGGGGATTTCGGTGGGCAGGCTTTCGAAGAGAGTTGGATTGCGGCGAACGCTCCCTAACGGTCGCGGCTCGGATTGCCCCTCGGTAGGCGCTGGAATTTCGGAATCTGTAGACGGCGCTCCCGAAAACGGGAGGATTCGCAACCTGCCACCTGTATTTTCAATAGGTTGCGCATGGCCCGCGGCGTGCAGCCTGGGTGTACAGGTTCTGGTTTTAGAGGATAGTCAGTTTTGGTAAGTTGCCTCCCGTCTGCGCAATCTGCCAGCCCCGCTCCGGGTATCATCTCCCCGGCAGCGGGGATTTTTTTGCCTCTGGTAGACTAGTATTCTCACTACATAATGGGAATTTACGCTCGATATATGGATCAGTGGGAGCGAAAGCTCGCCACGCGCGACACCAATCGGGTGGTGCGTCCGTTCGAATGGGGCACGGATTGGCTGAACAGCCTGGAATTCCCCTCCTGCGCGGCCGCCGCCAACGGAGATTCCGCGGAATGCGTCTCCCGCTTCGTGACCGAAACGCTAGCAGACTCCGACCGCTTTTTCTCCTATGAGCCGGTGCGGGACTACCGGTTGGAGGGGGACCGCCTGACCTTCACCAGCCCGGCACAGACTCGCTATCCGGAGAACAATACGGCACATGCGCTGTGGCTCCCGGCGCCCAACGATAAGGGGCGGGTAATGATCGTTTTACCGCAGTGGAATGCCGGACCGGACGGTCACGTGGGGCTGGCCAAGTTGCTCAATCGCTGTGGCATCAGCGCTCTGCGCATGACCATGGCGTACCATGCGGAGCGCAAACCGGCGGAGACGAAGCGCGCGGATTACCACGTTTCGAGCAACGTGGGCCGCACGATTCATGCGGGCAGGCAATCGGTGGTAGATGTGCGCGCCTGCGTGGATTGGCTGGCGGCCATGGGATACAGCCGGATAGGCATCCTGGGCACCAGCCTGGGCTCCTGCGTGGCGTTCATGGCAGCGGCGCATGACGCAAGAATCCGGATGGGGATCTTCAATCATGTTTCGATGCACTTTGCCGACCCGGTATGGACGGGTCTCTCCACGCAGAACGTGAGCCAGGCCTTCAGAGGCCACGTGACGCAAGAAGAGTTGCGCCGGTACTGGAGCGTGATCAGCCCGGCCAGCTACCTGAAGCGGTTTCAGGGACGGGATTTGAAGACGCTACTGATCTGGGCCAGCCACGACAGCACCTTTCTTCCGGTCTACTCGCGGCAGGTTTTGGAGTGCTTTCGGGAACTCGATTTGCCGCATAAAGTGTTCAATCTGCCGTGCGGTCACTACACCACCGGGCAGTTCCCGTTCAACCTTCTGGACGGCCTGGTGATGTGCCAGTTTGCGGCCCGGAATCTGTAACCTAACTACTGCATTATTCTATGGCTACCGATAAATTCGGGCAGTACTTTGGAGCCATGGGAAACCATATTGACAGACGGCGAAGCGCGTGCAAGGATATGGGTGATATGGGTATCACTGAAAAAGGAGGTGGTCCAGAATAATGAAAAGTAGCAATAGACCGCGAGAGGTGGCCGACTGTTAAAGTCGGGCCGCTAACGTAGCCGATTCCGCTCAGTGGCGGGATCAAGTTCCTGTGGACCGGCTGCCTCTTGCGCTGGTTGAAAGCCTCAGGTATCTCCAAGGCTGGCAGACCCCCGTGTGCCGAAGGGCGCGCGGGGGTTTGTATTTCTGGTATACTGAAATTCTCGAAAGGATCCCTGGGTATCAAAATGAAGGCTGGAATTCACCCCGCTTACAACGAAATCAATGTCACGTGCGCGTGCGCTCACACCTTCAAGACGCGCTCCACCCACAAGGGCGACATGCGTGTGGAAATCTGCTCCGCGTGCCACCCGTTCTTCACCGGCCGCCAGAAGCTGATGGATACCGCCGGACGTATCGATCGCTTTGAAAAGAAGTACGCGGTCTCACGTAGCGCGAAGAAGGTTGTTGTTCAGCCGTCGGCGTAGAATCTTATCAACCCCTTGAAAAGCAGAAGGCAGGCGGGAACCCAGAAGGTACCCCGCCTGCCTTTTGTTTTTGGAGATTTGGGTGGGCTCAGTGTTTGTTGCGCTGCTGGTCGTGGAGTTTGCGCTGCCGCTCGCGTTCGGCACGATAAGCCTCATATAAGGGGAGTTGGTCGGGCCGGAGCAGGCTCTTGATACTTTCCACCTGACTGTGATGGATGGCTTCACGATCCGGGTGCCACTTCTCATTAACGGCATCGTGTTCCAGTTTCATCTTGTCGTTCAGTGTCTCGACTTCGTGACGGGTTCCATCCAGGACGCCGTTGAGGGCAGCGATCTGCCGGGCATCGAGTTTGACGGCGCCGACAAGATCGGACACGTATTTCTTGCGCCACTCATCGGGGTTCAACCTTCTGCGAGGAGCGCCAGCATCCTTACCGGACTGTACCGGACTGATGGAATAGAGCCTGTAGGCAAACGCCCCAAGAACGCCACCGCTCAAGAACACCAGGAGCAGGGAAAGCGCGGCGGAGAGTCTGGATTTAG
>JANYJN010000065.1 GCA_025358475.1 Candidatus Solibacter sp. | reverse complement strand
CCAAACTAAGCGACATTGGGCACCCGTGTCGTCAAATGGATCCATTACCGCAGGCAGGAGTGCGAGAAATGCGGGCTAGCGCTATCGTTCCCAATGTACTCGTAACGTCCCCACGGAAACCGGGCCCCGGTCCCGGTTGTAAGCCGGATTGACGATGCGCTGGTAGTCCAAGGTGAACGTCCAGTCCCGTAGGGCGTGCCACGCATAGTAGGCTTCCGTAATCGATTCCGGTGCGTAGTTCAGCCTGCCGTCACCCACGATGAACCCCACGCCGCCGGCGGCCAGGAAGCGGCGATCGTCTCCGCTCAGATAATCGCGCACCGCCGCCACGCCGATGTTATCGCCGGTGCGCTTCCAGAGGCGCCCTTGCAGCGCGATTCCCCCGCTCACCGAGCGGTCGATCTGGGTGAACGCCCACGCCTCGGTCTTGCCGTCGCTCCAGCCATAACGCGCGAACGCGCCGATATCCCGAGTGACCTCCTGCTCCACGTTCAGGCCGAAACCGTACTTCTTCGTGCCCGGACGGCGAGTGGCCCCGAGATTCGTGGTCCCGTCCGGCAGGATCGCGTCCCGGAACGTGCCGGCCCGTTCGCGATTCAGGAAGCCCAGCACACGCCACGCCCCCGCGTGCCCCATCGGCTTGTACCGTTTCTCCCATTCCACCGCCACGCCGCGGTTCTTCGCCACACGGGTATCATAGGCCGCACCGTTGGCTGCGGTGGGTTCCATCACGATGGCCGAGCGCAACGACCAACCGCGCATGGTCAACTCTTGAATACTACCGATCATGTATCCCCGCGTATCGGCCGGATAGTCCCAGGCTCCGTTGGACATCAGCGCCCAGTTCATGAATTGCCGCCGCGGATCGTGGCTGTAAGTGTTGTTATCGAAAAAATCGGTGATGGCGAACTTGCCGGTGATCAGCGTGAAACGGCACACTGGCAGTCTTCCGCTCAGCCGGTTTGGGCCGCCTTCCGCCATCTCGGTCTCGGGGCTGAGCGCCCATGTGTTCTTCAGGTATGCGCGCGCTACGTACGGGGTTGGTGTGGCACTCGCGACCCTCGGAATCTCCCCGTTGGGGAAGCCCGCGATTCCGGTGACCTGACCGAAACCCTTGCCGCCGGCCAGTTCCGGGTTGACCACCAGTTCGGTCCAGGAGTTGACACGATACGTCACGAACACCGTCGCGGTCAGGGATACGCGATTCTCGGGATGCGAGGGGAGGCTGCTTTGTCCTTCGTAAAGGGAGGGAAAGGATCCATGGTGCTGCCCGATGGAGGTGGCCTGGAAATGTACGCGCCAGCGCTCAGCGGAGGGTTCATTACCGGCGTTCTGCGCCTGGCCGGGCAACCAGGCGCACAGAACGCCAGCGATCAGCAAAATAAGTGGACGGTTCACGAACATGTCTCTTCCCTTTTAATAGATATCCAGGCGGTTCCATAAGCTCCCTCGTCCTAAGCGTGATGGCCGAACAGGCCCGCCAAGTCGAGAACGTGGTAGAGAACGAGAATCATCATCAGGAAGAGGTACCCCCGCAGACTGAGCAACGAAATGCGCACACTCGCGGTCATCGTCATAGGGCCCAGGCTGTCGGTATCCACCTTCACTTCCGGCACATCGTCCAGCGGGTGGATCACCACGAAATGGTTGGCCAGTTCATTCAGCTCGATTGGATTCGTCATTGTCGCCATTTTCGTTTCTCCTTACAAAGCCCGCCCTAAGCGGCCGGGAACAGGTTAGGGGCCGCAACCTGCGCGGCCAAAATCAAAGATAGAGCGAACAGGACGATAATGATGGTCCAGTTCACCAGGTTATTCCAGGGCTTGTTCGCGTACTCGCCCAGAAGTTGTTTATCGTTGAGCAACAGTTGCAGGAAGATGATGGCCGAGGGCAACATCACCCCCGCCAGCACCTGCACGCCCAAGATGATCAGTTGCAGCGGCGCGCGTGGAATCAGCACCAGCCCGGCGGCGGCTGCCACGCCCACCAGGTAGATCACGTAAAAACCCGGCGCTTTGCGCAAGGGAAGCTGCAAACTGTGCGGCCATCCGCGGACCTCGCCGTACGCCCATGCGCTCGAGAGCGAGATCGCCGTGGTGCCCAGCACCGCCGCGTTGATCATCATCAGCAGAATCGCGTGCTTGAAAAATCCACTGGTGAAGCTGCCGATGTCCACCGCCATTTGCGCCGGATCGGTGAACGTGAATCCATGAACCCGCGATGCATTGCCCGCAATCATCATGCAACCCGCCACCGTGATCGTGATGCAAGCACCCAGAAACGTATCCAACCGCGCCCACTTCATATCCGCAAAACGCAAGCGCTTATCGGCAATGCAACTCTGCTGGAAGAAGAGCTGCCAGGGCGCCACCGTGGTTCCCACAATCGCAATTACCAGGAACATCAGGTCTGGCGTCAGCCCGCCCGGAGGTATCACGGGGATCAGCGACCCGCGCACGATCTGCGCTAGCGGGGGGTGCATCCGGAACGCGATCGCAAACCACGTTAAATCAAGCAGGCACAGGAAAACCACGATGCGCTCCCACCGGCGATAGCTCCCCGTCACCGCAATCAGCACCAGGCCCGCCGCTACCAGCGGTACGCCGATACGCGGGTCTACTCCCATCTTATTCAGCGCCAGATCGATGGCGGCGAACTCCGTAACCAGCGTCAGAAAGTTCACCAACTGCAAATCGATCAAGGAAAAAAGTCCCCACCACCGGCCGAACCGCTGATAGATCATGGCGGCGTGGCCCTTGCCGGTAGCGATGCCCAGCCTGACAACCATTTCCTGTATGAAGTATGTAACCGGCAATAAGAGCAGAACTATCCACAACAGATGAGTGCCGTATTGCGCGCCGGCCTGGCTGTAAGTCGAGACCGCGCCGGCGTCGTTATCCGCCACCATGACGATGAGTCCCGGCCCGACCACCATCAGGAAGGTCAGAAGATTGCGCGCCAGCTTAGACTTCACCACACGCCCGCGGACCGGCACAATTTCCGTTTGGATGCCGGACGCGGGTGCCGTTATAAATTTATTGTTCATCGACGCGTCTCCTATTCCGCCCGAGTGTGGATACACCACGGGCACCACGGCAGGCGGCGCCATAACAAGGCCACCGGCCGAAATGAACATTAGATGGAGATGTCGAAAGGGAAGAACTTGAACTCCGGGAACCGGAGCGCCGGCCTTCGGCCTTTCGCGTTCACCACCGCTATATCTGTGGAAGAAGCGGCGGCGAAGGCGATAGCTGAGGGCCTATCGAATTACCGCCGGAACTTCCACGCCGTACCCCCCGGTTTGGGAGGCTTACCGTCGTTAGGTTCCATATACCTTTCTGGGGGCGAGTTCGAAACTCAGGCGGGAAATAAAAAAACCATTTCCCCCGAGCGGAAGAAATGGCCAACTATCGCAAGCGATTGCTGACGGATTCCCCCACTGGTCCAAGCTTCAGCACCGCGCGCCGTAAGAGATCAGATGACCTCAGCCACATTAGAGAAACCCTTAACCCGGGAGTCCCTGGTACACCCTGACGAACATCTTTCGACGCCGGAGGGCAGTGGCATATTTGCCGCGCGGACGCCTCGCCTACCGAGGATCCATGCAAATCGGGTGGACG
>JANYJN010000042.1 GCA_025358475.1 Candidatus Solibacter sp. | reverse complement strand
AGGTACACCAGCAGGCCCGACGCCTTCTCCGGCATGGCGAAGCGATTCACCCGCTCGACGCGGGTGGTCTTACCGGAGGCAAGATCGACAATCACCATGCCTTCCTTGGGCGCCGGCTTCTTGTCCTTCCTGGCCTTGTCGCTCTCCGCCTTGGCGGGGAAGGTGGAGAACACCACGGTCCTGCTGTCCGCCGAGAAGGTGAGAGTCGCGCCGCGAGCCTCCGGCGGCGGTCCTTCCAGATCCGGTGGTGGGGGCGTGGGAGGTGGACGCTGCCCAGCGGGTTCGCGCTGCTCCTTGCCGGTCGCCAGATTGCGGATCACCACCTCGCCGTCCCCTTCTTGCGGGAACAGTCCGTAGACGAGAAACTTCCCGTCGGCGGAGAGCCGCTGGCCGACGATGGAGCGCCAGCCATCGTAGTCGCCGTGATTGAGGGGCCGCTGGTTTTGGGCCCGCGACATAGGAACAAGCACCGCCGCGGCTAACAGCCACGCGGATACACGCAGGAAACTTCGCCCGTGAAACATTATGAGGGTATTGTAATCCCGCGCACTACGCGTCGCGGGTAGGCGGTGCCAGCAAGGGGTTAACCGCGCGGGAGGATGTCGCGGCTCGGAATGGAATAACGGGCGCTTCACCGGATTCCCAGATTCCCCCTCTTCTTGACAGGGATTGGGGTGATAGGTATAATCGTGGAGATCGGAAGGCCGTCTAATCCCTTTGGTTGCAGGCGCATACAATATACGCATCCTACTAGCCTCCGTGTGAATCGAAAGAATTAGTTATGGCGAGCGCACTTCCCGTTCCCCTTTTGGCGCGCACCGAAGCCGAGCCCTTGCTGGCGACGATCGGAAATACGCCCCTGGTGCGATTGGAGAAAATCCCGCGCGAATTCCCCGGCATTGAGATTCTCGGTAAGGCCGAGTACTTCAACCCCGGCGGCAGCGTCAAGGATCGGGCCGCCCTCAACATGGTGCTGGACGGCGAGCGCTCCGGCAAGCTGAACCACCACCGGACCATTCTCGATTCCACCAGTGGCAACACCGGCATCGCCTACGCCATGATTGGCGCCAACCGCGGGTACAAAGTCAAACTGGTTCTGCCCGGCAACGCCAGCCCAGAGCGCAAACGAATTCTGAAAGCCTACGGAGCCGAGATGGTTTACAGCGACCCGCATGAAAGCTCCGACGGCGCCATACGCCTGGTCCGCCAGATCTACATGGAAGACCCCGACCGCTACTTCTACCCCGACCAGTACAACAATCCGGCCAACTGGAAAGCGCACTTCGAAGGCACCGGGGCCGAGATCATCCACCAGACGAACGGCGAACTCACCCATTTCGTCGCCGCCATGGGAACCAGCGGAACCTTTACCGGGACCACGCGCCGCCTGCGCCGCGATCTGCCCGATGTGAAGTGCTACTCCGCCCAGCCCTCCAGCGGCTTTCACGGCCTGGAGGGCTTGAAACACATGCCCACCGCCATTCGCCCCGGTTTCTATGACGACACCATGGCCGATGGCAATCTGTGGATCGAAACCGAAGACGCCTACCGCATGGTCCGGCGCCTAGCCCGCGAAGAGGGCCTGCTGGTCGGGATCTCGTCCGGCTGCAATGTGTACGCCGCAACCCTCCTCGCCCGTGAGATCGCGGCCCGCGGCGAGAGCGCTACCATCGTCACCATTCTGTGCGACAGCGCCGAAAAATATCTCAGCGAAAGCTTCTGGGATCACGCATGATCCGCATCGAACCCGAACCCTGGGCCGCCATGGTAGCCCACGCCCGTGCCAGTTACCCCAACGAGTGCTGCGGCGCCATGCTCGGGGCCGCCGAGGGCGACACCAAGACCGTGCGCCAGGCCATCGCGCTGGAAAACGCCTTTGAAGGCGCGCAAGCCGCCCGCTATGAACTCCGCCCCGAGGACCTGCTGGCCGCCGATAAGGCCGCCCGGGAACGTCACATGAACCTGATTGGCATTTATCACTCGCATCCCGACTGCGACGCGTATTTTTCCGCCACCGATTTGCGGAATTCCTGCCCGTGGTATTCCTTTGTAGTCCTATCGATTCAAAAAGGCGAGTTTCACCACGCCAATTGCTTTCTGCCCAACGTCGATCAAACAGAAGCGCCAAAAGAGGAGCTGATTTACTGACATGGCCAAGATACTGATCCCGACGCCTTTGCGTCAATTCACGGCGAAGCGGGATTCCGTCAACGTCCCCGGCGCCACGGTGGGCGAAGTGCTCGCCGCGCTCACCACCGAGTTCCCCGACCTGCGTAAGCAGATCTTCAACGATGAGGGCAAACTGCGCAGTTTCGTCAACGTCTACCTCAACGACGAAGACATACGCTACCTCGGCAAGGACGCCACGCCGGCCGCGGACAGCGACACGGTCTCGCTAGTCCCCTCGATCGCGGGAGGGGCTGCGAATTGACGCTGTCCAAGGACGAGATCCTCCGCTACTCGCGCCACCTGATCGTCCCCGAGGTGGGGATGGAAGGCCAGTTGAAGCTCAAGGCCGCCAAGGTCCTGCTGGTGGGCACCGGAGGGCTCGGCGCGCCGCTCGGCCTCTATCTCGCGGCCGCCGGCATCGGCCGCATCGGCCTGGTGGATTTCGACGTGGTCGATTTCACCAACTTACAGCGGCAAGTGATCCACTTCACCAAGGACGTTGGCCGTCCCAAGATCGATTCCGCCGCCGAGAAAATGCAGGCGCTCAACCCTAACGTGGAGATTGTCAAACACGAGGTGGCGCTCTCCAGTGAGAACGCCATGGAGATCCTCAAGGACTACGACCTGGTGGTGGACGGTACCGATAATTTCCCCACGCGCTACCTGGTCAACGACGCCTGCGTGCTGCTGGGCAAGCCGAACGTCTACGGTTCCATCTTCCGTTTCGAAGGCCAGGCCACCGTGCTCGCCTACCCAGGCGGCCCCTGCTATCGCTGCCTTTATCCCGAACCGCCGCCTCCCGGACTGGTTCCAAGTTGCGCCGAGGGCGGCGTGCTAGGCATTCTGCCCGGCACCATCGGCTTGATTCAGGCGACGGAAACCGTGAAACTGATTCTGGGGATCGGTGAACCGCTGGTGGGACGCCTGCTGTTATATGATGCGCTCGCCATGCGCTTCCGCGAGCTCAAGCTGCGCAAGAACCCCGAGTGCCCTATCTGCGGCGAGCACCGGACCATCACCAAGCTGATCGATTACCATCAATTCTGCGGCGTGCCGCAACAACCCCCGAGACAGGAGTCCAAGGTGACCGAAGGCGAAATCGAAGTAACCGAAGTCAAAGAGAAACTGGACCGCGGCGACACTTTCGTCCTGATCGACGTGAGGGAACCCCACGAATACCAGATCTGCAACATCCCGGCGGCCAAACTGATTCCGCTTGGCGAAATCGGCAAGCGGCTGGGCGAACTCGATCCCGAAGCCGACATCGTAATTCACTGCAAGAGCGGTATGCGTAGCGCGCGCGCCTGCGGCATCCTGAAGGCGGCAGGGTTCAAGCGGGTGCGCAATATGAAGGGCGGAATTCTGGCGTGGAGCGACCGGGTGGACCCGAGCGTGCCGAAGTACTAATGCGCCAATCTCTGGATTGCCAAGCTTCACAACTTAGCGCGGACTTGGCTGCTCGAATGGGTACTTCAACTTGTCCCGATTCACGGAGAAACCTCCTTGGACAACCGTTGGACCCCCTACTTTGTCTTTGAAAGTGTGCATTCCCAGCCAAACTCGCTCCGGGTAGAATTGGAGAGCCCAGTCGTTATCTTGGGGGCCTGGCGTATCGCTCTGGTCAATCCCTAGCGCTATCCTCCAACTGTTCTCGTCCTCCATCATTAGGATCGGCTTCCCATCGGCGCTGAGATACTGCCTGACCCGTGTTTTGCCATCTGCTCCCCTGAAAAACAGAAAAGGACCGTCGTCGCCGAGCAGTCCAATCGCCGCCAGTTGCTTGTGCGGATCATCGAGTTCGAATGGAAACTGGCCGGGTCCTGTTGGGGTGACAGGCCGACGACTTCCGAACGCAAGGACTGCGTTATTGCCCTTGTCAACACCCCAATACGAGATCACTTGTCCCGTTTCGTTTACCAGTTCAAAGCTGCGGGCGCGCACGAGCGGCTTCGCGTGCGATTGTTCAAGGTCGCGAGTCACGAAGGGGCTAAAGATGCCGCCAAGGAAACCGCAGAGCATCGCCGCGACGATAAGAACGATCTGCTTCATAGATTCGCTCCGTTCACCATCTTGCCGTGTTGGCCTGGCAACTATTTGCAGTTGCAGGATTCTCAGGCGTGCAGGTACAGTCTGTGCTCATCCACGTTGTGATAGTACTGGTTGCCGTAGATCCGGCAGGGCGCCATAGGCCTTTCTGCGTTAGGAAGGCGTTTCCGAATATGGCATCGTCCCACCAATTGCCGTACGCATGAAGGAGGAGTTCATGAACCAAGACGAACTGCGGGTACTGTCGAGACAAGACCTCGCTCTTGAGTAATACAGCAGTCTGGCTCCCATAGCACATATTGACAGTTGTGGCATTGGCAGTGCTGAGATGTTCGGCTAGTGTCCGAAAGTTCGAAACCTGGCCTCCTGTGACTTCGCGCAGCGTAAGAACCCCAACACCAGGATTCCCGATATCGTAAAAGTTCGTCAAACCCTGCTTCATCTGAACCGTCCGCAAAGAGTAATTCGCCACACCACCTGCGATGCTTTGAGGATTTGCGAACACCGCGGCACAGTTCGACTTCGCAAACTTCTGCCACATGGTCGGCGTGAGGATGGTCTTCACTTTGTCGTTGGTCTTCGAATCCCGACGAAAATATGCGCTGCCGTTGCCGGAGGCGTTCCCCCCCTCGAACGGCCAGAAGCTCAATGCGAAGTAGGGCGCCATGGCCGCCACCTGGTCGACAGAGCCAACCTGATATGCGTTCCCCAACCATGAATACGTGGGCAGGTTCGTTTGCTCCGTGGCGTTGCCGTTCTGATCGAACGTGACGGCTGGTCCCGTGAAGTCTTCCGTGCTCGGATCATAGGCTTGCGCGATGACGCCGCCGTCGGCAGTGGCGATCTTGGGTCCGTACCCTGCCACGCTCCAGCGCACGCTCCCGGTCGCGTCGAAGGCCACCATGTATGGAGTCTCATCGCCCTCAACCTGTGCGGTGCCTACAAACGAGCCGTCCTGAGCCTGTAGTACCGGGACGACATTGCTGTTTTGGCCGGGTACCGTCGGCCCGCTCGCAAGGCTTACGCTGCTGCCCGTCACGGTTGCCACGCCATACTCCGGCGTAGGCGCCAATAAAGCGCCGCTCGGTTGTATCCCCTTCGCGGGACCCCCTGGCTGTAGCGTTGGGATCCAGCAATTTGTGGTGGCTGCCCAGGTGAGCAGGATTCCCTGGTCGGCGTTAGTGATTATGTTTGCCGAGACACAGGTTTCATATTGCCACCACGGCGCGGATGCCGTCCAGTTCTTGATCTCCGTCTCGGCATAGGCTCCGTTGCTGTCTACCCGCAGCAGCATGAGGTGAGTACGATTCTGGTCACCAACGCGCTCGCCAGAACTGTCGACCATGTACGCATAGCCGTCGCCCGCGATCATGAGGCTATCGCTGCGGCCTACTAGCGGCACGCTGAATTTCTGCGCGCCTGTGGTGGGATCAACGCCAATCACCGAATAGCTGAAGTCGTCGGAGTTGTAGAGAATGGCGAAGACGGTGCCGTCCGTATGTACAGCCAAAGGACCCCAGATCCCCAACGTTCCGACCGGAGTGTACGCGGCATAGCGCTGCCCCGTAATCCCATCCAGCTTCCAGATTGAGACATAGTCCGTCACAATCAAACCACCCTGGAAGTCCGGCACCGCCTCCGCCATGCTTACGTTCGCGGTCCACGCCGTCGTGCCGTCGCTAGTGATGGCCTGGACCGTCTGGTTATGGATATCGCCCTGGAACGCGAACACGTCCGCTACCCCGCTGGGGCTGGGCACCGCCGGCACAATCTTCGTGACACCCGATCCGTTCCCAGGATTGGACCACAGCACCGTCCCGACGGGCAGCGCGCCGGCAGAAATCGTGATATCGGTCGTCGCCGTCCCTGCCGTGATCGTCACGTGTCCCGGAGCCAGGGCGGTCAGAAGCGGCGGGTCCTCGGTCGACAGGCTCACCAGTGCCGGGTCGCTGGATCTCCAGGTCAGTCCCGTCGCGGGCTGTCCGGCCGCGTTCAGCGCCTGGAGCGTTCGTGGATCGCCCACCATCATATTGACGACGTTGGGCACCAAGATGTTGCCGCCCGGTACCGGCACAATGAAGCTCATCGCGTTGCTTACCGCGCCATGCTGTTGAACCTGCACTGTCCCGGTCAGCGAAGTGGCGGCCACCCTGGCGGTGATCAGCGTGTCGCTCCAAATCACATCCACGCCATTCGCGCTGCCCAGCATTACTGTACCACTGCCTTGCGCGAGTCCGAAGCCTGTGCCGGTAATCGTCACCAACGTCCCGGGGAGTCCCGAGTTCGGGGTAATGCTGTCGATGTGACGGCGGTCCACGCTAAACGGTTTTGCGTTGCTCATGACGCAGCCCTGCAGGATACGGGCGCTGCCGGAAGCCGCTCCCATACCCACCGTTGCCACCACCTGGGTATCGCTCCAGCTTTGCACCACGCCATTTGCGGTGCCAAGCCACACCTGACCGCCCGTACCCTGGAGCGCGCCGAAACCGGCGCCTGTGATCGTCACCACGGTCACTCCGGCGACGCCGTTGTCCGGCGCCACCGTGGATACCGTCGCGGTAGTGACGGTGAAGTCCGGCGCATTGGACCAGGTTTCACCCTGTCGCACGCGGACCGCTCCCGACTTGGAGTTGCAGGCCACCGTGGCCACAATTTGCGTGGCGCTCCAACTCACTACCGAACCAGCCGGGCTGCTGCCCAGCCACACGGTCCCGGTAGCCTGCGGGCCGAAGCCCGAGCCGTCGATGGTGACTTGCGTGTTGGCCGCACCCGTCGATGGAGACAGGCTGTTGATGAGCGGGGGTGCCGGCGGGTTGACCGTGAATGGGAGCGCATTCGTGGTCCCGCCGCTGGTGGTTACGGTGACGTTCGCCACTCCGAGGGCGGCACTGCCGGTTACCGTCAGTGTCGCGGTGATCTGGGTCTGGCTGACCAGCACGACGTTGCTCACACCGATCCCGGAATTGCTGACTGCCAGTATCGTGCCCGATACGAAGTTGCTCCCGCTGAGCGATACAGGCACGCTGCCACCCTGGACGCCGGTCGCCGGGCTGACGGAGGTCAGCGTCGGCGCTGGCGGGTTGACCGCGAACACGGCGGCGCTGCTGGTCCCGCCGCTGGTCGTTACCGTGACGTTTGCCGGTCCGAGGGCAGCGTCGCCCGCGATGGTCAGGGTCGCGGTGATCTGGGTCGGGTTGACCAGCACGACGTTGCTCACACCGATCCCGGTATTGCTGACCGCCACCGTCGCGCCTGACACGAAATTCGTGCCGGTGAGCGTGACGGGCACGGTAGCGCCCTGGACGTCGGTCAACGGGGCAATGGAGGCCAACGTGGGTGCGGGCGGTATGCCTGTACCACTGAGCGACACCGGTGAGCCGGTGACGTCCACGCTCCCTGTGGTGGTCAAAGTGGCGTTTTCCGAGGCTGGGGCGACCGGCGAGTACACTACACTGATCGTGCAGTAACTGGCTGCGGCCAAGGTCGCGCCGCAAGTACCGCCCGACCGTGAGTAGCTCGGCGACGAAAAGGCAAGGGTAACACCGGTCAGGATGGCGGTGCCGGTATTGTGCAAGGTGAGAGTTCGCGCCGCGCTGGTAGTTCCAGTCAGTACGTTGCCGAACGCCAACGACCCACCCGTCACACTGGCAATCGCGACTGGAGTGTTGCCCTACCGCTGAGAGACACGGGCGAGCCGGTCACCTCAGCGCTCCCTGTGATGGTCAGCGTCGCATTCACCATGCCAACCGCGGTCGGCGAGAACACCACGTTGATCGTGCAGTTCCCCGGCGCCAGTGTGGCGCCGCAGGTTCCGGCTCCCGCTCCCCCCGCCCGATGGTAGACCGGCGACGAAAAGGCAGGGGTGATACCGGCCAGACTGGCGCTAGTGGTGTTGTGTAGCATGAGGGTTTGCGCCGGGCTGGTCGCGCCGGTGGCGATGCTGCCGAAGTCCTGCGGACCGCCCGTCACATTGACTGTCGGCAGTACAAGCGTGAATGCGGCGGCGCCGCTGGTCCCGCCGCTGGTGGTCACTGTCACATTCGCCGCACCCAGTGCCGCGGTGGTGGCGATCGTAAACGTGGCAGTAATAACGGTCGCACTGACAACGGTCACGTTGGTCACCGTAATCCCGGGCTCGCTCACCGCCACTGTCGCGTCCGAAACGAAGTTCGTGCCCATAAGCATCACAGCGAGGGTAGCGCCCTGGGCGCTGGCCGGCGGGTTCACCCGGGTAAGCGTGGGCACCGCTGCCGCGGCGGACCTCCCGGCCGACACACACGCGATCAGGCCGTAGGCGGCGATCGACAGCGGAATCCAGAACGAACGTCGTGACTTTCTCACTTCGCGGTTTCTCCAAGGACCCGGGGAGCGACCAGTAGTTTAAGGTACTAATACGTCAAGTTGTAGCTCTCTTTGGATAACTCCCGAAAGCTGTTGGATGCCGGCCCACGTGTGATCTGGCAAGGTCTGTTGTGAGGCGCAGAGGGCGGGTTGACAACGGTTGACAATCTGCCTACCACAGGATTCTATCCCGTGGTTGAGGCTCTCTTGCTCTAGTTGCGACTCAACCGCTCGTGCCACGTCAGTTCAGCAGCGTACCTTGCCTGAGGTAAGCGGGCGTATCGATGTCGTCGAGATCGAGGAGGGGCTCGGGTTCGGCGGCCGGGGGGCCCTGTGGCTCTGGCGCGGGCTCCGGCACGCGTGAGGCGGCAGCATACGAGTGGTTCGGCAAGGGCTCGGGGTCCGGTGGACGCTGCTGTACCCTGATGACGGGGGTTACCGACCCGCGTCGCTCGGGGACGGGCGAGTTTTCGGGCTGAAAGCCGGTGGCGATGACGGTGATCTTGACGGCGTCGCCGAGCGACTCATTGAAGATCACGCCGAAGTTGATCTGCACGTCGTCGCAGCCGGCGGCTTCGCGAATGATGGTGCAGGCTTCGTTGACTTCGTGCAGCCCGAGGCTGCTGGAGCCGGTGATGTTGATGAGAATGCCGCGCGAGCCGGCGATGCGGCTGTCCTCCAACAGGGGGCAACTGATGGCCTGGCGGGCGGCTTCGACGGCGGCATTCTCGCCGCGGCCGATGGCGGTGCCCATCATGGCGTAGCCCATGCCGACCATGGTGGCCTTGATGTCGGAGAAATCGCGATTGATCAGGCCGGGGGTAAGGATGATGTCGCTGATACCCTGTACGGCCTGGCGGAGCAGATCGTCGGCCACCTTGAAGGACTCGAAGAAGCTGGTGCCTTTGGGGACGAGTTTGAGCAGGCGGTCATTGGGTATGGCGATGACGGTGTCGACGCTGCCGGCGAGGCGGGCCAGGCCCTCTTCGGCCATTCGCATGCGCCGCTGGCCCTCGAAGCCGAAGGGCTTGGTGACCACGGCAACGGTGAGCGCGTCGAGTTCTTTAGCGAGGGAGGCGATGACGGGCGCGGCGCCAGTGCCAGTACCGCCGCCCAGACCCGCGGTGACGAAAACCATGTCCGCGCCCTGCAGGAATTCGACGATGCTATCGGTGTTTTCGAGCGCGGCCTGGCGGCCGATCTCGGGGTTTGAGCCGGCACCGAGACCCTTGGTGATTTTGCCGCCGAGTTGCAGCTTGTTAGGCACCTGGCAAGCGGAGAGCGACTGGATGTCGGTGTTCATGGCGTAGAACTCGACGCCGTCCAGCCCTTCCGCCACCATGCGGGCCACGGCATTGCATCCACCGCCGCCTACGCCGATCACTTTAATGCGAGTGCCGGTGCGCGCTTCTTCTTCTATCTCGTACTTCATATCCATATCGCCATCGATGATGCCCATGGTCGCCTCCTCACTTCAACATTTTGCCGATCCAGGTTGCACTTTCCTTTTGCAGCCCGGTGTGTTCCTTCAACTTCGCGGAGTACATCGCCAGACCGGCGGCGGTACACCACGCGGGGTCGTTCAATTCGAGCGGCCAATCCTGAATGCCTTCGGTGAGACCGAAGCGGGTCTGGCATTGCAGGATTTCCTCGGCGACGTCGCACAAGCCGGGCAATTTGGCGCCGCCGCCGCTGAGGAATACGCCGCCGATGAGGGAGCGTTCCATGCCAACGCGCGCGAATTCGCCGCGTACGAAGCGGAACAACTCTTCCGCGCGGGCGCCCAAAATGCGGTTGACGATGGAGCGCTGCACTTCGCGCGGCTGGCGAGCCTCCGGGGTGGGCAGTTCCACCAGGATATTCCCGGCACTCCTGGCGAGCGCGCAGCCGAATTCCATCTTGATCAGTTCGGCGTCCTCAAAGCTGAGGCAGAGACCCTGGGCGAGATCGCGCGTGAAGTGGTCGCCAGAGATGCGGCCGGTGGAGGCGAGGTGCATGGCGTCGCCGTAGTAGACCACAAGTTCGGTGGATTCCGCGCCAATATCGACCACGGCGATGCCCTGGCGGCGGTTCTCGGGCAGGACGGCAGCGTAGCAGGCGGCGAGCGCTTCAAAGACCGACTCCTCCACTGCGAGGTGGGCGGCGTTGACGGCGCCGACGATGGCGTTATGCTCCTGGATGGAGGCGGTGACCAGGTGGACGTTGATCTCCAGGCACGAGGCAAGCATTTTGCGCGGGTCCCGGTGCCCGGGATGGCCATCGACCACGAAATCCTGCGGGAAAAGCTGCAGGACCATGCGGTCTTCCATCAACTGCACGCGGGAGGCGCGCTCGATGACGCGCCGGACGTCGGTCTGTTGGACCTCCTGCACGTAGCCGAGTTCCAGCACGCCGCGGCCGTTGGCGCCGCGCACGGTGGGGCCACCCATGCCCACTACCACGGATTGGAGCGCGCCGGCGGCGGCGCTATCGGCATCGCGCAGTGCGGCAGTCACGGATTCGGTGACGGCCTGCTGGTCGGCGATCCGCCCTTTGGCCCATCCCTGCGATTCCACGGCGCTCGCCCCTACAAAGCGAATGCGGTTGTTTTCCAGGACGCAAATCACCAGCCGCGTCTGGCGGCTGCCGGCATCGAGTCCCGCGGCGTAAATCGGTTTGACTGCCATGGGCCGTTCTATTCCTTCACCGTGAACCTGCCATCCAGCCGCAGGTCGAATACTTTCGCATAGGGCGAGCCTTTGCGGATTTCCGGATAGTGATTGAGAAAATTCTGAAAGCGCTGCGCGAAGTTGCCATCCCCCAGGAGGAGGGTTACCACGCGCCGGTCCGCCTGAGCGACGATGCGGATGTTTTCGGGATCGGAGGCATCCACCTCCGAGATTTCCTTGGCAAGGTACCCCATCTCTTCCTGCACTTGCAGGAAGCAGCGCACGCGGGCGCGGCGATCGGCTTCGGATTCCTCTTCGCGCACTCCGGAGAGCACGGGGAAGGAAAACTCCGCCTTGGCGGGTGGTTCGAGCAGAACGCCCTGGGCATCGATCAGCAGCGGGCCGGAGCGGAAGGAGACGAAGGCCACGGGTTTGCGCTCGCGGATGCTGATCACCAGGCGGTCCGGCCATACGCGGGAGACGGATGCGTCCGCCACCCAATCGATGGCGAGGAGGCGGCGGCGGCGCTCATCGAGCGGCACGGAAAAGACGCTACGGTCGAAATCGCCGGCGAAGATGCGCTGCACTTTGAAGCGCGAGGCGTAGTTCAGGCCCAGAATGGTGAGCGCGTCCTTGCGGTCATGCGAGAGGGTGAATCGCGGGTCGCTGGTGACGTAGAGACTGGCTTTATAGCCGGCCATGGCGGTGGAGACGGCGGCGGCGCCGACGGCGAGGATGCCGAAGGTCAGGCGCCAGTTGAAGCGGCCGGGCTGCGTCTTTTTGTTCGCGGCGGGTTCGCGCGCCATCAGTTTGGCCCTCCCGCCCGCAGGCGTTCCAGAACTTTCTCGCCAGCCTGCCAGACGTTGCCGGCGCCCAGCGTGAGCACCAGATCGCCATCGGTGGCGGCGGCCAGCAGCGCGTCAACCCCCCGATCGATGGTGCCCACATACTCTACGCCGCGGTGCCCGAACTGGCGGATGCGATCTGCCAGCGACTCGGCGGTTACGCCCTCTATGGGCTTCTCAGATGCGGCGTAGATATCCATCACGAAGACGCTGTCCGCCTGTAGGAAGGAGCGCGCGAACTCGTCCATCAGGTGAAAGGTGCGGGAATAGCGGTGCGGTTGAAACAACACGTGAATGCGCTTGAACCCGCACAGGCGGGCTCCATCGAGCGTAGCGCGAATCTCGGTGGGGTGATGTCCGTAATCGTCCACTACGGTGACGCCGCGTTCCTTGCCGCGCATCTGGAAGCGCCGATCGACGCCGTTGAAGGTAGCGAGGCCTTCGCGGATCACGTCGGGCTTGACTTCCAGCTCCATGGCGACGGCGATGGCGGCCAGGGCATTGAGCACGTTGTGGCGGCCGGGGATGCGCAGGGTGAAACGGCCGAGATCGGTGGTGCGATAACGGACGCTGAACTCGCTGACAAACGGGCCGCAAACGATATCGCTGGCCTCGACATCGGCCTGCGCGGTGGTGCCGTAGGCGATGGTGCGGCGGCGGATTTCGGGGAGCAGGCCCTGCACGTTGGGGTCGTCCAGGCAGACGATGACGGCGCCGTAGAACGGCACCTTATTGACGAACTCGACGAAGGCCGCGCGGATGGCGTCGAGCGTGGGGTAGTGGTCCACGTGCTCGCGATCCACGTTGGTGACCACGGCGACAATGGGCGCGAGTTTGAGAAAGCTTCCGTCGCTCTCATCGGCTTCCACCAGCAGGAAATCGCTGCGCCCCACGCGGGCATTGGAGCCGCCCATGGTGCCGACGCGTCCGCCCACCACGACGGTGGGGTCCAGACCGGCGAAATTGAGGATGGTGGCCGTGATGGAAGTGGTGGTGGTCTTGCCGTGGCTGCCGGCTACCGCGATGCCGTACTTGAGGCGCATCAACTCGGCGAGCAGTTCGCCGCGCGGGATGACGGGAATCTGCAGGCGGCGGGCCTCCTGCACTTCGGGGTTCTGTTCCTCGACGGCGGAACTGACTACCAGAGCGCGCGCGCCGGCGATATTGGACGCGGCGTGGCCTTCGAAGACACGCGCACCCATGGCGGCGAGGCGATCGGTGATGGGCGACAACTTCACGTCGCTGCCCGAGATCTGGTAGCCCAAATTGAGCAGCACTTCCGCGATGCCGCTCATGCCGATACCCCCAATTCCGGTGAAATGAAGGTGCTGGGGTCTAAAAAACATTTGCTTATCGTATTGTTCCGGCTTATCGGGCAACTGTCAATGGAAAATGTGATGGATATTTTCTGTCGCGAAAATGGCGTGCGGTGGAGAACCAACCACTCCCTTAGAGTTGTGGCTCTGATGGTCTCGTTTACACGCCGAGACTTCGCATCGGAGCCGCAACCGGGGTACCCCCCTGGGGCCGGGAGCGGTTCGTCACTATATTGTGCGAGCTTCAGGGCCGTGCGACCTCCTCTAAAACGTCCGCGGCGCGCCGGGCGGCGCCGGGTTTGGCAAACTGCCGGGCGGCTTCACCCATGGCGGCGAGGTCCGCGATAATTCGGATAACGGTTTCGAACAGTTTTTCCCCGGTCATCTCGGCATCGCGCACCAGGCGCGACGCGCCGCCGCGCTCCATGGCCTGGGCGTTGCGGGTCTGGTGATTGTCGGCGGCATAGGGGAATGGGACGAGAATCGACGGCTTGCCGGCTGCGGCGAGTTCGCTGACCGCGCCGGCGCCAGAGCGGCAGACCACGAGATCGGCGGCGGCGAAGGCGGCGGGCATGTCGGATAGAAAGGGCACCACTTCACCCTCGATACCGGACGAAGCGAAGGCGTCGCGGATTTCGCCGAAGCCGTCGACGCCGGTCTGGTGGGTGATACGGATGGGGAAGCCGGCCTGGAGGAACAGCGGCCAGCTCTGCCGCAGGGCGTGGTTCAGGGTACGCGATCCCTGGCTGCCGCCGGTGATCAGCAGATGGAGCAGGGCCCCGCGCACTTTGGGCTGGATGCGAAAGAACTCTTCGCGCACGGGAAGTCCGGTGACTTCGGTGCGGCCGCGGGGGAAGAAAACGGCGGTCTCTGGGAAGGAGACGAGGGCGCGCGCTACCAGGCGGGAGATGGAACGGTTGGTGAATCCCGGTACCGCGTTCGGCTCCATCACAACCACTGGAACGCGGCGCAGGATGGCGGCCAGGACGGGCGGGCCAGCCACGTAGCCTCCCATGCTAAAGACGGCGGCGGCGCCGCGCACACAGCGGTCGCTAGAGACCGTGGCGATGGGAAGCCGGCCCAGCGTGACGATGGTCTGGCGCACGCCGACACGGTTGAGGCCGCCGATTCGAATCTTTTGCAGGTCGAAGCCGGCGGCGGGGACCAACTTGGCTTCCATGCCCAACTCGGTACCCACAAAGGAGACGTGATGGCCGCGGGTGCGCAGTTCCTTAGCTACCGCGAGCCCGGGGATTACGTGCCCGCCCGTACCGCCGCCGGCCATCAGAAAGTTGCGCTCCTTCATTTAGGGTCTCGCACCATACGGGGATGTCGATTCCCCGCAGAGACGCAGGGACGCAGAGGCCAGCGCAGAGAAGACCATTGAGTACGGTTTTGCGTTTGCGTTCCTCTGCGCTTATCTCTGCGTCTCTGCGGGGAAAAACATTTTCAGTGGCCCTTACCCCTATCCCGCGTGCTCGCTAACATTCATCAGCATTCCGAGGCTGGCCAGGGTGCTGACCAGGCTGCTGCCGCCGTAGCTGATCATGGGGAGCGGGATCCCTTTGGTGGGCATCATCCCCAACACCACGCTCATGTGCATGAAGCCCTGCACTACCACGACCACGGTGAGACCGAGAGCGAGATAGCGTCCGAAATCGTCGTTTATGCGCAAAGTGGCGCGGATGCCTCGCCAGAAAATCACCACAAAACCGAGCAGCAGTCCGACGGAGCCGACCAGGCCCAGCTCTTCGCCGGCCACGGCGTAAATGAAATCCTTGTGCGCTTCGGGAAGGTAGAGGAGCTTCTGGCGGCCGGCCATGTAGCCGAGGCCCAAGGCGCCGCCAGCGCCGACCGCGATCTTGGATTGCTCCAGTTGGTAGTTGGTGTCGCGGGTGACCAGCGACTCCTGGAGGCGGGTCTTGATGGCGCCCTTCCTATCGAATTTCTCGATGATCTTAAACTGCGGGTCGAAGAACATCACCACCCGGGCCAGGCGGTAGGTCTTGGAAAAAATGAAGAATACCAGGCCAATCATGGCGAGCGCGCCGACAATGGCGCAGTAGCGTTTTTCCAATCCGGCGACGAAAAAAACCAGGGCCGCGGCGGCGCCCAGCACGATGGCGGTGCCCAGATCTGCCACCACCACCGCCAGGATGACCAGGCCGACGGCCATGGCTGCGGGTACCAGGGTGTAGCGCGGGTTGTTGATGGCGCGCGCGCGCCAGGTGACGAAGAACGCGAGGAAGATGACCAGCGCCGGCTTGGCAAGCTCCGACGGCTGCACGCCCACCGGTCCGCCCAGGCGGAGCCAGCGATGGTTGGCGGGGTCGGCGAAGTAGACCACTACCAGCAGGAAGAGGGCCACGCTGATGGCGCTGAGGGCAACGGCGGGGTTCCGCAGCTTGCGGTAGTGGGTATTCTTGAGGCCCATCATGATAATGAGCGCGAACACGGCCCACGCGGCCTGGCGTTTGACGAAGTACCAGGGGGAGTGGTTGGGGCCCATCTGGGCCATGATCGCCGACGCGCTGTAGACGATCAGCACGCCGGAAAACACCATGGCCAGCACGGTGAAGAAAAGGATCCAATCGGTTTTGAGTCTTTGGGCCATGTCAATCTTTCTCTGGCAACTGGTTCACAATCTGTTTGAAAAACTGGCCACGATGCTCGTAGCTCTGGAACTGGTCGAAGCTGGCGCAGGCGGGTGCGAGCAGCACGGTGTCGCCGGGCACGGCATGCGCCCAGGCATGGGCGATGGCCGCTTCGATGGTCTTGGCGGGGACCAGCGGGACAGCGCCTTGGAGCTGATCGGCGATCTTGGGCGCGGCGGCCCCAATCAACAGGGCGGCGTGCGCCTTGAGGGCCAGCGGTTGGCGCAGGGCGGTGTATTCCAGCCCCTTGTCCTTACCGCCGAGGATCACCCAAAGACCGCCGGGGAAGGCGTCCAGGGCTTTCAACGTGGCATCCACACTGGTGGCTTTGGAATCGTTATAGAACTCCACGCCGCTGACAGAGCGCACAAATTCCAGGCGATGCTCCACCGCGTGGAAGCTGCGCACGGCTGCGGCAATCGCAGTGTGAGAGACGCCGGCGCGGGCGGCGGCGATGGACGCGGCCAGCACGTTTTCGACGTTGTGGCGGCCGCGGATGGGGATCTCGCCGGCAGCCATGAGAGGCTTGCCGTCGAGCATGAGTTGGTCGCCGCACAGCATGGCGCCGGGCTCCACCTGCCGGCGGCTGCTGAACCACCGCGGGGTAGCGGCAGAGCGCGCCGCGTAAGCCGCGCACACGGCATCGTCGGCATTGAGGACGGCGTAGTCGCCGGCGCGCTGGGTTGCAAAGAGGCGACCTTTGGCGGCGACGTAATTTTCGAAGGTGTGGTGGCGGTCCAGGTGATTTTGCGTGACGTTGAGCCCGAGCGCGATGTGGGCGCGAAATTCGAAGATGGTCTCCAGTTGGAAGCTGGAGAGCTCCAGCACGTTCCAGCCATCCTCGCGGGAGGTCGCGATCATTCCGGTCACGGGCACACCGATGTTGCCGCCCACCTGAACGATGACGCCGGATTCGCGAAGGATGTGGCCGATCAGGCTGGTAGTAGTAGTCTTGCCGTTGGAGCCGGTGATGCCGATGGTGCGGCCCTTGAGGAAGTCCGCGGCCAGTTCGACCTCGCCGATGACGGGCACGCCGCGGAGGCGCGCCTCCTGGAGCGGCGCGAGGTCGGCGGGGACATCGGGAGAGAGCACGATGAGTTCGGCACCCTCGAATACCGCCGGAGTCTGTTGGGCGAACGGGATGTGGAGTTCGCGGACGCCCGGCAGTTCGTCAAGCGGCTTGAGGTCGGTAGCGCGCACCTGGGCGCCCTCGCGGGCGAGCAAGGCCGCCGCAGCCACACCGGACTTCTTCATGCCGACTACCAGCGCCTGTATACCTTTGAGATTCATCGGAGTTTCAGCGTAGTGAGCGCGAACAGGGCCAGCACCAACCCTGCGATCCAGAAGCGCGCGATGATTTTCGATTCGGCCCAGCCCAGCGCTTCGAAGTGATGGTGGATAGGCGCCATTTTGAAAATGCGTTTGCCGTGACGCAACTTATAGCTGCCCACCTGAAGGATGACGGAAACGGCTTCCAAAATGAAGATGCCGCCGATGAAAAGGAGCAGGACTTCCTGCTTGATGAGCACGGCAACCACGGCCATGGCGCCGCCGAGGCCCAGCGAACCGACGTCGCCCATGAAGATTTCGGCGGGGTGCGCGTTGTACCACAGGAAGCCGATGCTAGCCCCGGTCATGGAGCCGCAGAACACGGTGAGCTCGCTGGTGCGGGCGTTGCGCGCCAGTTGCAGATACTCCGCAAGCTGCGCGTGGCCGCCGGCATAGGTCAGGACGGTGAGCGCGCCGGCGGCGATCACCATGAGACCGATCGCCAGCCCGTCGAGTCCGTCGGTGAGGTTGACGGCGTTGGAGCTGAAGACCACCACCAGCGCCACGAAGATGCAGAAGGGCGCTACGCCGAACACGTAGGTCCACGGGTTGGCCATCAACTGCGGCATCAACAGCGATGGCTTGAAGGTCTTGAAGAAAGGGATGTTCATCGCGGTACTGAAATCGCCCCAGGCGCGCATGAAGAGCAGGGCGGCGGCGAAAGCGAAGCCCACGATGAACTGGTAGACCAGCTTGCGCTTGCCGCTGATTCCGAGATTGCGCCGGTTGGTGATTTTGGCGTAGTCGTCCAGAAAACCGATCCAGCCGAAGGCCAGCAGGGTGGTGATGGCGATCCACACGTAGGGGTTGCGGAGGTCGGCCCAGAGCAGCGTGGGGACGACGATGGAGATGATGATAAGAACGCCGCCCATGGTGGGGGTGCCGGCTTTCTTCTGGTGCGATTTGGGGCCTTCCTCGCGGATGAACTGGCCAATTTGGAAATGGCGAAGCTTGTTGATCAGCCATGGGCCCAGCGCGATGCACAGGAAGAGCGCGGTGAGAGAGGCGAAGGCGGTGCGCGAGGTGGTGTACCCGAAGACGCGGAGCGGGCTGATGTGCTTGTAAAGCTGTTCGTAGAGTAAGTAGTAGAGCATGCGAGTTACGCCATAAACCTTTCCAGCGCTTTTTCCACCTTCACGCCTCGCGACCCCTTGAACAGGACCGCGTCACCGGAGCGCGCCACTTGCCGTGCGCGCTCGCCGGCCTCGGCCGGGTCTTCGAAGAACTCCGCCTCTACGCCGGCTTGACGAGCGGCATCGACCATGGCGCGGGCGGTACCGCGGACGCCAATCAGCAGGTCCACCCGCCGCCCGGCGGCGTACCGGCCGGCGTAGTGGCCAACCTGCCGGTGCAACTCTTCGGCGGCGGAGCCAAGTTCCAGCATTTCGCCGAGCACGGCAATGCGCCGGGCGGCGGGAGTTTCACTGAGCACGTCCAACATCGACTGTGCGGCCTCCGGGTTGGAGTTGTAGCAGTCGTTCCAGATGACGATGCCCTGATGCAGAGTGCGCTGGCCGCGCATGTTGCCCACGGTGAAACTGGCGACGGCCGGCCGCAGGCGCTCGGGCGCGATCTCGAAGACATGGGCGACGGCGATAGCGGCCAGCAGGTTCATAACGGCATGGCGGCCGGACATGGGGCTTTCAAAATCCACCCCGAGGGCGCGGAAGCGCGAGCCGGCGGCGCCAAACTGCACGTTCTCGGCGCGCACGCTGGCGGCGTCGCAGAAGCCGAAGGTAACGGAGCGGCCGGGGTGTACCTCGCTG
>JANYJN010000010.1 GCA_025358475.1 Candidatus Solibacter sp. | reverse complement strand
TGTACCCGAAGGTGAAGGTGCAGGTCCGGAGGAGTCTTTCGAGCAAGCTGCCCAACGAGCTGTTGGACGGCAACCTTGAGCTGGGCGTGATCAGCTACGATCCGGGCGACGAACGCATCACATCGAAGGTGATCTATATCGACGCGCTGGCGTTCGTGGTATCCCCGCGGCACCGGCTGGCCAGCCGTAAGACGGTCTCGATTACGGAACTCGGCGCGGAGAACTTCATCGCGCACAATGTGGTGTCGCCGTACCGGGAGGTGGTGTTGCGGGAGTTTCTAGCGCACAAGGTTCCGCTGCGCATGGATGTGGAGATGCCGACCATCGAGACTATCCGTAAGCTGGTGGAGCGGAACATGGGCGTGGCCTTCCTGCCGCGCATGTGCGTGGAACAGGAGATCGAGCGGAAGCGGCTGTGCGAAGTGCGGGTGAAGGAGATGCACGTGGAGCGGAAGATCCGGCTGATCTATCCCACGCGGAGAGGGTTGAGCCACGCGGCGAAGGCGTTCCTGGAAGTGGTGGGATAGGCTGGCCGCGGGCCGGGCGCTCTGGCCGCGGGGAAGTGTCCGCGCGAGGGGGCTGGGGTAAAAAAGGGGCAGGGCGATGACCGCGGTCACCGCCCTGCCCCTTTTTTCTTCGCGCGTCTAGCGATCGCCCATGAAATTGACCAGAACCTGAGTATCGGTTTCCACCGGCTGGCCGTTGAGCAGAGTTGGGCGGTAGCGCCACTGTTTCACCGCTTCCACGGCTGCGTTGGTTAGCATGGGGTGGCCGGAGACTACTTTCACTTTCTTGATGTTGCCGTCGGTCCCAATAGTGGCATTCAGCGTGACGGTTCCCTTGGCGCCGGTCTGTCGGGCGATCTTGGGATATTCGGCGTCTTTACGATAGATCAGCACTGCCTGCTGGATCTGGCCGCCGGACTTCGGTGTGGGGGAGGCGGCGACTCTTGGAGAACCGGGCGCCGCGGGCGCTGAGGGCGCCGGGGCCATTGCGTTCATGTTGACACCGGGGATCGCCGACGCGTTGGGACGAGCAGCCACGCTGGCAGTGGGGGCGTCCGCCATATCCGTGGGCGCCGCGGGGCGCAGTCTTTGCGACAGCGATTCGGACTGGAACGGCTTGAGCGGCGCCGGTGCCGGCTTGGAAGCCTGTTCGACAGGCAAATCCCCGTTGGGATTGGGCGTAGCGCCCGGAAGCACCAAACCGGCAACAGGTTTGGTGGCAGCGGCGGTGGCTGCCTTCGCGGCGGCGCCGTTTTGCTCCTGGAGCGGGGAAGGCGGCCGCAGCATCCGAACCGACTCGGTGGTGGTTTTCTTCTGCGCTTTATCGAGCACTTGCATCTCGAACCTGATGTCGGTGCCGGAGGGCGAGTAGACGATTCTGCCGCTGGCCAATTGCGCCAAGTCCATGGCCACGTTTTCGTGCTGATCGCCGTCGTTGATGGAGAGCACGGCTTTGCTGGCGTTGCGGATGGCTTCCGAATCCGGGCTCCAGGTGAGCAGCAATTCGCCGTTGGCGCGCTCCACGCGCAACTGCAACTGATTCGAGTCCAGGCGCACCGGCGCGGGGGCTTTGGAGTTAGTGCGCAAGAAGCCGGGGTACACAAACAGGGCCACGAAGAGAGCGATGCTGGCCACCGCCGCGAGCAGAAGCTTCATGCCCTTGCCGCTGCGTGTGGCGGGGGCGTCGACTTCCGGCGCCGCTACCGCGGGCAGGGGCGCCTTTTCGGCCTTGGGGACCGGGGCAGTCTTCGGGGCGGGAGGTTCGTTCTTCGCGGCCTTGTCGGCCTTGGCTGACTTGTCGTACTTGTCGTTCCTATCGTACTTATCGTTCTTGCCCGGCTTTTCGGTCCGGGCCGATTTGTCCGGCACGACCGCGGTTTTTTCTTCCACTGCCGGCCGGGGTGGCATCAAGATGGCAGCGGGTGCCGGTACGGGCGGGGGAACGACGGGTGCGGGGGGAGGTGCGGGCTCGGCGACGGGCGCCAGTGGCTGGGCAACTTCGCGGCGGGAGGCGATTGGGACGATCTGCGCGCGCATGCCGCTCTTGGGCGCCTGGGGCGGCGCAGCGGAAGGCGCCGCAGCCTTTGCTTCGGGAGGCGTGGGCGCATGGCCAGGGCCCAGTTCGCTGGAACGGAAAGGAAACTCGAGACTACTGACATCTCCGTTCACCTTGCCGTTCTCCCAGATGAAGATGCCGGCGGTGCTGGGCTTGGTGGCAAACGGGCGAACCAGCAGGGCGATATGATGCGGGTCGCGGAATCGGGCCTGGAAAAACGTGAGGTCGTCGGCGTCCAGCGAGATGCCTTTGCGCGTGTGGCTGCGGAAGTAACCCGCCACGCTGCGGCCGGCGGCCAGTCTTCGTTGTATGGCTTGCTCGAAACGGCCCATATCGGCGTCGCTCAACCGGTACAGTGGGCCACGGCTGTAATCGCACGGGATCAAGTCGTAATCGGCGATGGATACCACCATCGGACTTCCCGGCGTGACGTCCCCGACCAGCAGGCCGCCGATTTCCGAACCGCGCGAAGTAAGCGAGCGAAAGCTCTCCACCGCTTCTCGCTCCAGGCGGTCGATCAAGCTGAAGGGGATCCGGACCGACACCGGTTTTTGCGGGACTTCCCACAGATATAAGGGGGAAGCAGCAGTCTGTACATCCAAACGTTCCGCAAGTAGTGCTGTCGAGTCAGTCATCGAAATCCTCCACTGGTCGGACAAATTGACATTTAGACCAGCTCACGATGATTTTACTCAAAACTGTCGTAAATTGGTCGTTTATTTCGGGTAATCTTTTGTAGATATCAAATGCAGGCCAGAAAATGTTAACTATTGATATGATTCGCTAATTACGGGTAATATCTTTTGTTAGCTTTTGAGTACTGCCACCATTTATCCTAGTAATTGGGGTGACACTTTCATATACTTGTGCCGAAAATGAATGTGAAGAGCTGTTTGCTATGCGGAAAGTCGTTAGGCCGGCTACGAGTCGGCGGCGACGGCGAATTCTGCTCGCGTGAACACCGCAACCAGCACCGGCTGCGCGCCGGGATGGACCGCCTGGAAGAAGCCAATAAGGTCACGAGCCTGATGCGGCGGCGGGAGAACCCGCGGCACATCTCGGCGGCGCGGCTGATGTGCAACTCCGCAACGGAACAGCGCGGGTTTCTGGAACCGCGGCCACTGGCACTCAGGACCGAGATGGCCGCGTATTCGCCGGTATTGCCCGGACCGGCCGCGCCGCGCGTGACCAGGGGACCGGACCGGTATAAGCCGCCGCGGGCAGCGCGGTTGCCGGGGCCCGGCGTGTCGCGGCGGGCGGATCCTTCCCGGCTGAGCATCGGCGAACGGGGCACGCTGCCCGACGTTCCGCCTCGCCGCCATAAGCTGCTGGCGAAGATTTCCCAGGCACCGCTGGTTTCGCTGCGCTGCGTTACGCCGGCGCCATCGGCTGCGCGGCGCGATTACGGAATGCGCCGCGGCAGAATTCGCGTTCACCTGGGCAACGGCAGCCTGGCGCCGGCTGCGCTGCAACCGCGGCGTGCGCTGGTTTTGGAGCATCAAACCCATCCGCGCAGTATCAAATCTTATGCTCTCCAAGGCAATGCGCTGCGGGTTTCGATTGGGATGGGGTTCAACGTCGCGGCGGTGAGATGGCGCAGTTTCCTCAGCCGGCCCCCGGCGCCGGCCAGTTTGGTTTGGCCGCGCACTCCGCGCAGGGTTCCTCAGGGAAGCCAGGATTTCACGGCCACGAACCGCAACCTGGAAATCGAAATTCCGAAGTTTGGCCCGCGCCTGCCAGCGCTGGTCGACCGGACACGTACCGCACAGTTCGTCTTTCCGGGAAGTCTGGCCCCGCGCCGGCCGCTACCGTCTACCGGCGCCGGTCCGGCCAAGCGCAGCACGGATGTCTCCTGGAGGCCCTCGGAGCCGCGTTCCAGGGGTATGGCGGTGGTGCCCCCGTCCGCCGGATTTGCCAAGCGCAACGGCGCTCGTGTTTTCACCATTGTCCTGCTGCCGTCGAGTACGCGTCCGGTGCGGCAAGTCGCATTCTCGGCATTCATCCCGGGAGAGCCGGTGGGCTGTCCGAAGGTCGCGGTGGAAGGCATGGCAGTGGCGGCGATCGCCGGTTCACCGATAGCGCCGGGAGCGGGCGGGGAGATTGCCGCGGTCCCGTGCCTGGTGCCTGCCAAGCCGGCGGAGACGGTGCGCATCGAAGAGCACTTTGGATCCGGCTGGGACGATTGGGTGGGCGGCGTGAAGGATTGGAAGGTGGACGTGGCCGGCGTGCGCACCGGCTCACTTGCCCTCTACGGTCCCACGCGGGAGCTGATCGACTACGAATTGGAGTTTCTGGCGCGCATTGACACGCGCAGCCTCAACTGGGTGGTGCGGGCCGCGGGGCTCGACGAATACCTGCGTTGCACGCTCACCGCGGTTGGCGGCGGAGAACTGGAGTTCAGCCGATGTGCCGTAGTGGGAGGCGTGGCGCAGGCGCCGGTTACGGCCACCCAGCGCCTGCCCGGAAAACCGCGGACGGCCATGACGGTGGGAACGCGCGTTTACGGCGACACGTTCACGGTCAGCGTGGACGGCAACAGTATCGACAGTTGGGATGACGACCGCTTCCCGATGGGAGGCGTGGGTTTCATCGGTGCCCCGGATGACCGGGCGCGCCTGTATTGGGTAAGGGTCTCTTCTACAGAATTAACCGCCAAGGAGCACCAGAAGAAATGAGCACAGCCATGAGAACGCCAGCCAAGGTCCAGAGCCTGCGCGCGCACGAAATTGACGGTGGCGACAAAAGCGCCGGATCGCAGACCCATTTGGCGCGAGCCGTCACCTTGCATCTTGCGGGCAAGCGCGAGGAGGCACTCAAACAATTACAGCGCGCCATTGCCGCGAACGAGGCCTCGGCGGAGATTTACCGCGCCATGGGGCACATCCAGTTCGAGCTTGGCAATTTCGAGGAGGCAGCCAAGAGCTACCGCATCCTCGCCCAGGTGAAGCCGCAGTACGCCATGGGCTGGTTCAACCTTGCCGTGTGTCTGGAACGCGCCGGCGGGTGGGAAGACGCCTCGCAGGCCTTCCATCGGGCGTCCACGCTGGATGTGGGCTACGTGGATGCGCACCTCGGCCTGGGTGTCTGCCATCTGCGGCAGGAGGATCCCAAATCCGCTCTATTCAGCTTCAACCGCTGCCTGGAGCTGAATCCGGCGCACCAGGAGGCGCAGTTCGGCAAGGCGGTTTCGCTGCAATCGCTGGGTCATCCGGACGAGGCTGCGCAGATCTATCAGAAGATACTGGAACGCAATCCCGATTCCGAAGAGTCGCTCTCTAACCTGATCCTGATCGGCATGGCGAAAGAAGATTTTGACATGGTGCGGGAGTACTCCGAGCATCTGCTGGAACTGCGGCCGGAATCCACCGTGGCGCTGGAAGGGCTGGCATCGTGGGCCTGCGCGGCGGGCGAGCACGCGCTCACGGCGAAGTTCTGCACGCTGCTGGTGGCTGCGGTGCCGGGCCACTTCGAAGGCTGGTTCAACCTGGGGCTGGCGCATCAGAAATCGGGGCGTTTCGAGCCCGCGTCGGAAGCCTACGGGGAGTGCATCAAGCTGCGCGGGCAATCCTGCGAAGCCCACACCAACCTGGGAATCGTGCGTGAGCAACTCGGCGACCTGGCGGGCGCGCGGGCGGCCTACGAACGCGCCATGAAGGCCGGCCCCGAGGCGTTGGCCCCGCTCTGGAACCTGGCGCTGCTACTGGAACACCAAGGGCAGTTCGAAGAGGCCGAACGCTACTACAAGCAGGTGCTGGATCGCGCTCCGAAAGAAGAAGAAGCGCGTTTCCGGATGGGCTACCTGCGCTTACAGCGCGAAGATTTCCGCGGCGCCGCGGAGGCATTCGAAGGCTGCCTGAAGTACCGCCCCGCGTGGCCGGAAGCTCACGCCAACCTGGCGCTGGCATACAGCGGTTTGGGCGAGAGAGACCACGCCGAACGCCTGTACGAGAAGATGCTGGACGCCGATCCGAAGTCCATGGACGCCCTGCGGGGTTTGGCGGCGCTATCGATCCAGGCCAACGATTTCGACACGGCGCTGGAGTTCCACGTGCGCCTGATCGATCTGGGTGAGCGCTCCCCGGAAGTGCTCTACAACGCGGGATTGATGTACGAAAAGGCCGGCCAGCTCGACAAGGCGGCCCGCCTGTACCGCGATGCCCTGGCGCAACAACCCGACATGCCCGAGGCGCTACTCAACCTGGGCCGCATCATGGAATCCAACGGCAAGACGGAAGAAGCGCGCAACTGCTGGAGCAAGGCGCTGGAAGCCGAGCCCGCATTGGCGCAAGGCTACTTCGGTCCGGCGATCGACTAAGGTGGCATAAGGCACCCGCCTTATGCATCTGGGCAAGTCAGAGGTGGGACAGACGAGCGGTTTGTGTCGTCTGTCAGGCAGCAGGTTGAGCGAGGCGTGCCAGACCTGACCCTATCGACCCGCACGAATGCCTGTGTGGAATAATGGGTTCAGGTAATGGAAGAAATCACGGTGGCGGCTCCGATTGGGTCCGCGTATCTCCACTACTGTGTCGTGCGCCAGGCGTGCTGCCGGAAAGACGGCTTATAATCTGGACATGCGACTTGCCGTCTCCCTTGGAATTCTTGCCGTTTCGCTGAGCGCGCAGAGCTTCGATCCAACGATGCCGGGCACCGTGCCGCCGGCCGTTGGAGGCACGGTCGCGGCCGCGCCGCTGCGCTACATCGACGTTCTAGTGGGTACGGGCGCGGCGGCCAAACCGGGACAGGAATACACGGTCCACTATACGGGCTGGCGGCGCGACGGCGTGAAGTTCGATTCCTCGGTGGATGCCGGCAAGCCGCTCAAGTTCGTGCAGGGGCGGCGGCAGGTGATCGCGGGTTGGGAGATGGGGTTTGAAGGCATGAAGGTGGGCGGCAAACGTCGTCTGTTCCTGCCCTACGCGCTGGCCTATGGCGAAAAGGGGCGCGACCCGATTCCGCCCAAGGCGGAGCTGATCTTCGACGTCGAGTTGCTGGACGTGAAGGACGTGCCGCCGTTAGTGGCGGCGGCGGAACTGCTACTGCCGTTCCAGGACCTGGAAAAGCAGGTGCTGGCGCTGGCCAAGGCGATTCCCGAAGAGAAATACGCGTGGCGGCCGGGGCTGGGAGTGCGCTCCTTCCAGGAAGTCTTCCTGCACATCGTGAACAGCAATCGACTGCTGCTCAACGTCGCCGGCAAGTCGCCGTCGCGGGAAGAAGTCATGAAGCAGATCGAGCAGAATGGCAAGAGCGAGCACGACCCTGCCAGCAAGGAGAAGATCGTGGGCATGCTGGCCGAGAGCTTCGCCAGCGTGCGGCAGGCGATGGAAGGCGTGCGCACCACTTCCGCGCTGACACGCGATGTGGATTTCTTTGGAACTCCCGCGCCCCTGGGCGGCGTGCTGGCCACCATCGATACCCATATCGCCGAGCACCTGGGCCAGGTCATCGCCTACGCGCGGGTGAACGGCATCGTGCCGCCGTGGTCGCAACCGGCCAAGTAGGACAGTGTCCCCGGGTAAGAGCGCGATTCAGGGGGTCGCGCAGAGCCCGAAGGTCGAGAAAGAGTAGCCCACGGCGCACAGCCGTGAGTAGCGGGTTCTTACGCCCCGTCCCGGGGATGATGTGGCCCCGTCTTTCTCCCAGTGCTGGCGCACTAGGCGACTATCTTTCGCCCTACGGGCTGGGCCCGCATGAAAATCGCCGCGGGATCGGAAGAAACCGCCAGACGGCAGCTTAGTTCGCCAGCTTCACCTCGGCCAGTTTCTTGACCGCCGCCAAGTCCTTGTGCGCGGCGATCTCCAGACGCACGCCCTAGGGTGTAGGCGGCGTCCACGCGGATTTCGACTGGCTGCCCGCACACAGCAATTGCGGCCAGGCCCAGCATGCAAGGTAACAGGGTGCGCATGAGGTTTCCTTGAGAAGTATTGGCTTACGGGATACAGTAACAGAGTACCCGCAAATCGACCCTGGAGGAAGCCGTGTGAAGCTGGAAGGTGTGTATTCCGTCCTGCCGACGCCCTTTACGGCGGCGGGCGATCTGGATCTGGAAAGTCTCAAGCGCGTTATCGATCTATTCATCGGCGCGGGTGTCAACGGGCTCACAGCGCTCGGTGTCACCAGCGAAGTAGGGCGCATGAACGATAGCGAACGCGTGCGGGTGCTACAGACCGTGGTCCGCCACGTGGATGGGCGCGTGCGCGTGGTGGCGGGCGCCACTGCCGAGGGCGTGGGCACCTGCATCGACCGCACCAGGTTCGCGCGTGAGACCGGCGCGGATGCCGTCATGATCAGCCCGCCGCGCGCGCCGAAGCTGAACTCCGACGCCGTGGTCCGCCACTTCGCCGCCGTCGCCGACGCCGTCCAGATCCCCATCGTCATCCAGGACTATCCGCCCGTTTCGGGCTTCGCCATGGAGCCGTGGCTGCTGGTGCGCATCGCGAGCGTTGTGGCCGCGGCCAACACCATCAAGCTGGAAGATCCGCCCACCCCGTTCAAGACGTCGCGCATTCGCGAGGCTGCGCAGGGGATGGATATCGGCATTTTCGGCGGGCTTGGCGGCGTCTTCCTGCTGGAAGAACTGATGGCCGGCGCCACCGGGGCGATGACCGGCTTCGCCTATCCCGAAATTCTGGTGAAGATCGTGAGGCTGTTTCGCGCCGGGGATCTGGATGCAGCCGCCGAGGCCTTCTATCCTTACGTACCTCTGATGCGCTTCGAATTCCAGGAGGGATTGGGCATGGCCATCCGCAAGGAAGTGCTGCGCCGCCGCGGCGTGATGGATTGCGCCGATATACGGCCTCCGGGCGCGAAGCTGGATGCCGCGACGACGGCGGCGCTAGATCGCGTGCTGGCCTGGACGGAAAAGGCCAAACAGATCGGCCACAGATGAACACGGATAAGCAACGAAACCGTTTTATCCGTGTTTATGTGTATTCATCTGCGGCCAGCGCTTGCTTTCTTGAGTCACCAACCTCGACATCTTCTAGCTCTGCGAATAGGCGCGGACTGGCTTTGCGAGCGAACTGCCCGGACTGGCGCACCGGCGCGGATCTTTCGGGCTGTCATTTTACTTTGGTTTCGGCTTGGTCGCTCTGTGCCGCGCTGCGGCGCGCGCGCCAGTCCTGCTCCAGCATTCCCCACGCCACCAGATCCAGCCAGCGGTCGTTGACCCACTCGCCGTCGCGGGTGACGCCTTCGCGCGTGAACCCGAGCCGCTCGGGGATGGCGCAACTGCGCGCGTTCTCCACGCCGCAGTGGATGGTCACACGGTGCAGGCCCAGATCGTCGAACAGGTAGTCCAGGAGGCTCTCGCAGCAGCGCGTCACGATGCCCTTGCCCCGATAGCGCTCCGCTATCCAGTAGCCGACGCTGCAATTCCGGTTGGGCCAATCGATGGGATGGCAGCCAATCGAACCGGAGAAGGCGCCGTTCGTCCAGATGCCGCACTGCGGTCCGCGGCCTTCGGCGAACTGCTCGCGCACTCTCACGATAAAGCGCCGCAGGTCGTGGGGCGACGCCGTGAAATCCACCCACGGCAGCCACTCGCGCAAATAAGCGCGATCGCTTTCCACCGCCGTGAAGACCGGCTCGGCGTCCTTGAGTTCGAACAGCCGGATTTCGATACCGGGGCCCACCCTGCGAGAAAACATTCCGCTTCTTACACCCCGTCCGGCGTCTGTGGGTTGACGGATTTCGACATCGCCGGCATCTCTGGCGTATCGTGCTGGGCCGCGTATGTGGCCAGTCCGGTCTTCAGTAATTCAAACGCGGTGGCCGGATCGTCGACGAACTGAAACAGGTCCAGATCCTCGCGCGCGATCATGCCGTACTTCACCAGCGCCTCGAAGTTGATGATCTCCTTCCAGTAGTCGCTTCCGTAGAGCAGAACGGTCATCTTCTTGGCCAGTTTCTGGGTCTGCGTGAGGGTCAGAATCTCCATCATTTCGTCCAGCGTGCCGAACCCGCCCGGAAACACCACCAGCGCCTTGGCGAGGTAGGCGAACCAGAACTTGCGCATGAAAAAATAGTGAAATTCGAAGCTCAGTTCCGGCGTGATGTAAGGGTTGGGGAACTGTTCGAAGGGTAGCCCGATATTGAGCCCCACGGTCTTGCCTTCGGCCTCCCACGCTCCGCGGTTGGCGGCCTCCATGATGCCCGGTCCCCCGCCGGAGCAGACCACGAAGCGGTAAGTGTTGTTGGTGAACTGCTGGCTCCAGTCGGTGAGCATGCGCGCCAGGCTGCGCGCGTCGTCATAGTAGCGGGCCAGGGGACCTTCGCCCTCGCGCAGGCGGGCGGAGCCGAAGAATACCACCGTATCGCGGACTTTTTCACGGCGGAAATGGGCCAGCGGCTCCAGGAATTCCGAGAGGATGCGCAAGGCGCGCGCGTCCGGACTGTTCAGGAACTTGTCATTCAGATACGCCACCGGACGGCGCTCGCTATGGGACTCTGTTGGGTTCGGCATTCTGCTTTAACTCATCGACCTTTCTCTTCAATTCCCGTACGGTGCGGAGCAATTCCGGCAGTTTCTGGAAGGCGGTGACGGCGCGCAACCAGTCGCCAGCGGCAAACGCCGGCGATCCGGAAATCCGCGCGCCCTTGGCCACGTCGCCGCCGATCCCGCTCTGCGCGTAGACCACAGCGTCTTCGTGCACGGTCAGGTGCCCGCTCGATCCCACCTGCCCGGCCAGCACCACATTGCGCTCCAGCACCGTGCTGCCGGCGAGTCCGGTCTGCGCACAGACGATGTTGTTTTCGCCCACCGTGCAGGCGTGCCCCACCTGCACCAGGCTGTCGATCTTGGCGCCCCGTTTGATGCGCGTCTCTCCCACGGTGGCGCGGTCGATGGAGGTCAGCGACTGGATCTCCACGTCGTCTTCCAGAATGGTCACGCCGGATTGCACGATCTTGCATTGCGTGCCATCGGCGCGTTTGGCGAAGCCGAAGCCGTCGCCGCCCACCACCACGCCATTTTGCAGCGTCACGCGATTGCCGATGCGGCAGAATTCGCGCACGGTGGCATGCGAATGCGCCAGGAAATCGTCGCCGATTTCGGCCCCTTCATACACCACCACATGAGGGTGAAGCACCGCGTTGCGGCCGATGCGGACGCGTTCGCCCACTACCGCGAAGGGTCCGATGGAGCACTCGGCGCCAAGCGTCGCGCTGGGCGCGACGTAAGCCAGGGGATGCACGCCGGGCGCGGGCCGCGGCGGTTGGTAGAACAGGGCCAGCGCGCGGGCGAAATCCAGATAGGGATTTTGGGAAACCAGGCAGGCGATATCCAGACCCTGCACCGCTTCGGCAACCAGTATGGCACTGGCTTTGGTGTGTTTGACCTTCGGTGCGTACTTGGGATTGGCCAGAAACGTGAGCTGTCCGGCGGCGGCGTGTTCCATCCCGGCCACGCCCAGGATCTCCAGTTCGCCATCGCCCGTCAGGCGGCACCCCAGCGCATCGGCAATTTGACGGAGTTTCATAAAACCGGCAACCACCAGCGTACCGCAGGTGGTTGCCGGCGTCGCCATCCGCGGCTGGGGGCGTCCCCACTTCAGCCGTGCGCCCGCGCGATATATTGACAGGTGACATGCCAGATCTTGAAGAGTTGTTCGAGAATAACCGGAACTGGTCGCGGCGGATTCGTGAAACCGCCCCTGACTTCTTCAACCGCCTTGCCGCCCTACAGTCTCCGAAGTTCCTGTGGATAGGCTGTTCGGATAGCCGGGTCTCCGCCAATGAGATCCTCGGCCTCGCCCCCGGCGAAGTGTTCGTACATCGCAACGTCGCCAACCTGGTGATTCATACCGATCTGAATTGTCTTTCGGTGATTGAATATGCCGTGGAAGTCTTGAGGGTCGAGCACATCATTGTTTGCGGGCACTATGGATGCGGCGGGGTTCGCGCCGCCTGCGAACATACTCAATTGGGTCTGATTGACAACTGGCTGCGCAACATCAAGGACACCTACGCCCGGCACCAAAGAGAACTGGAGAGCATCGACGACGCGGCTGGGCGCACAGATCGTTTATGCGAACTCAACGTCTTGGCCCAAGTACAAAGCGTGTGCCATACCACGATCGTTCAGAATGCATGGACAACAGGCCGGCAGCTTGCTGTACACGGCCTGATCTACAGGCTCACCGATGGCCTGTTGCATGATCTTGCAGTGCGGATCGCGAGTGCCGGTCAGTTGGAAGCAATCTTCAGGATGGAAAAAATAGATAGGAACTCCGGACCCTGCGAGAATTGAAGCATGGCACTAGCTGGCGAAACGCACGACCGGGGATGGTTCAGCCGAGAGCGGTTGCTGCTTTTGGCGCTGGTGCTCGCCACGCTGCTGGCGGTCTACGTCTGCTATCTGATCGTGCAGCCGTTCATTGCGGCCATCACCATCGCGGTGGCCGCCGCGGTGGCCACCCAGCGGCCGCAAGCGTGGCTGCGGAGGCGCCTGCATTCCCCGGCGGCCGCTGCCGCGGTTGGCGTGGTGCTGATGGCCGGACTGATTGTGACTCCCTTGACCTTTCTGATTGCCTATCTGGTTCGCCAAGTCATTGCCAGCATTCAGGGGTTGCAGGCGGGAGGCGGTGTATCGGAGTGGCGCAGCATCGTGAATCTTCCGCCTGTGCTGGGCCGTGCGCTCGATTGGGCGCTGGCGAACCTGGAGTTACAAACCCAGCTTGCGGGGCTCGGCAAGAGTCTGGCGGGGCAGGCCGGAAACCTGCTCGCCGGCTCCGTCAACCTGGTGGCGCAACTGGTCATCATGCTCTTCGTTCTCTTCTTCCTGTACCGCGACCGCGACCTGGCCCTGGAGGCGCTGCGCCGTCTGTCGCCGCTTTCCGCCGAAGAAATGGGCCGTATGGGGACGCGCGTGGAAGACACGCTTCTGGCGACGGTCAACGGCTCTCTCACCACCGCCCTCGTGCAAGCTCTGCTGGCCGGCGTGATGTACACGGCGCTGGGCGTGCCGGCAGCGGTGATCTGGGGCTGCGCCACTTTCATTGTGGCGCTGATTCCGATGTTCGGAACCTTCCTGGTGTGGGGGCCGATCACCGTGTTCCTGGTGCTTTCGGGCAGTTGGGTGAAAGCCGTCATCCTGGTGGCCTGGGGCGCGCTTGCCGTCAGCCCCATTGACAATCTGCTCTACCCCTACCTGGTGGGCGGCCGCCTTCGCGTGCACACCGTGCCCACCTTCTTCGCGATTCTGGGCGGCATTGAGGTATTCGGCCCCGTGGGTGTGCTTCTCGGCCCCATCGCCCTGGCAGTGACTCTCGGATTGCTGCAAGTTTGGGGCGCCCGCACCACGGGTGGCCGCACGGCGGAGCAGGCCGCCCCGGAATCTTACCTTGCAATCGGCAAGAGGTGAAGCACCGCCGGGAAGCCGCCCTCGGCGGGCATTAGCCTTGTAAGAATTTGCAATCTTCGCTTCGATCCACGGAGCAGTTCATATAATGGAATTTGCTTATCGCGATCAGCGCCACTTTTACCGCCGAAGCCATCCAACCCGGGTTGGCCTTCTGGATGCGCGAATTGGGACTCCCCACCGAGATCCGCTTCGCCGCCTATAACCAGGTCTTTCAGGAACTGCTGGACCCCACGCGACTACTGGCGCGCAATGCCGGCGGGGTCAACGTGGTGCTGGTCCGCTTCGACGATTGGGCCGCCGGAGGGGCCGCCGGATTCGTCGATGCCGTGCGCGCCGCGGCCGGTCGCATGGCGGTACCGCTGATCCTTGTTTTGTGCCCGGGCGTGCTGTCTCCCGGCGCCGTCGAATTCGACGATGAGGTGCGCCGCGGTGTGGCGGGCCTGCCGTCGGTATACTTGCTCACCGCGGCCGAGATCGCCCAGCTCTACCCGGTAGCGGACGTGCACGATCCCCACGGCAACGAACTGGGACGCGTACCCTACACGCCGCTCTATTTCGTGGCCCTGGCCACGGCGCTGGCGCGCAAGATTCACGCCATCATGGCGCCGCCCTTCAAAGTGGTCGCGCTCGATTGCGACGACACCCTGTGGGCCGGCATCTGCGGCGAGGACGGTCCCGAAGGCGTCGTGCTGGACGCGCCGCGCCGCGGGCTGCAGGAATTCATGGCGGAGCGCCGCCGCGCCGGGCTGCTGCTGGCCCTGTGCAGCAAGAATAATGAAGAGGACGTAGCCGCCACCTTCCGCGCGCATCCGGAAATGCCGCTAGGGCCCGGCGATTTCGTGGCGCGGCGCATCAACTGGGATTCCAAGGCCGGTAACCTGGCGTCGCTCGCCGAAGAGTTGGAACTCGGCCTCGACACCATTATCCTGGTGGACGACAGTCCCAAGGAGGTGCAGGAGGTGCGGGCCGGCGCGCCGCAAGTGCTGGCGTTGCTCTTGCCCGCGCGCGCCGAAGAGATCCCCGAGTACCTGGCGCACGTGTGGGCCTTCGACCGCGCGCGCATCACGGAGGAAGACCGCCGCCGCGGCGAAATGTACGTTCAGCGGGCGGAGCGGGCGCGGGGGGCGCGTAGTTCGGCCAGCTTGGAGGACTTCCTGGCCTCGCTCCAGCTCGAAGTCAAGATCGCGCCCATGGAGCCGGCGCAGGTGGACCGTGTGGCGCAACTCACCGGACGCACCAACCAGATGAATGCCACCTGCATCCGGCGCAGCGCGGCGGAAATTGCGCGCCTGAGCGAGGAGTGCCTCACGGTCCACGTGACCGACCGTTTCGGCAGCTATGGCCTGACCGGCGCGATCGTCTATCGCGTGGCGGCACGGGCGCTGGTGGTGGACACGTTCCTGCTGAGTTGCCGCGCGTTGGGCCGCGGCGTGGAGCATCGCATGGTGGCGCGGCTGGGCGAGATCGCGGTGGAACGGGGATTGGGAACCGTGGAGATCCCGTTCGTGGCCGCGCAGCGCAACCGTCCCGCACTGCTCTTCCTGGAATCGCTTGGCGCCACGGTATCAGGTGGCGTGTTCCGCATGAGCGCTAGAGACGCCGCCGGGGTGCGTTACCACCCTTCCGCGGGGCTGCCCGCGAATGGCGCGGAAGTGGTGGCGCGGACCCCCTGGTCCGCGGCCGACGCCCCCGTCGGCCCGCTCGCACCCGGCAACATGCTTACGCCATTGTCCCGTCTGCGGGACGAGGGCGTCCCGCGCGAACCAGGGGGTCCGCCCCACCAAGACGAGTGGCGCCCGCCCGCCAGGGCCGACTATGCGCGCATGGCGAGCGACCTGCGCACGCCGGAACAGATCTTCGCCGCGCTGCGGGCGACGTCCCGCCGCCGCACCTCGCTGTGCGATATCGATGCCCCGCGCACGGCGCTGGAGCGCGACCTGGTGGCCCTGTGGGCCGAACTGCTCAACGTGGAGGCCGTCGGCATACACGAGAACTTCTTCGAACTGGGCGGGCACTCGCTGTTGGCCGTGCAACTGCTCTCCCGGGTGCGCCAGATTTACGGAGTAGACCTCTCCCTGGAGGTGGTCTACTCTGGTGAGTTCATGGTGGCGGAACTGGCCAAGGCGATCGAGCTCAAGGAAATCGAACAGGCGGGCGGGGACTATCGCGAGCTGATCGAGGAACTCGACGGCTTGAGCGATGCGGAGGTGCGCGCCCTGCTGGCCGAAGAGCAGGATGCTACTTAAACGCATGAAAATCCTGTTAACCGCCAACGCCAGCTTTGTGCCGCCGCGCGGCGGCGCGACGCGCAGCAACCTCATCTGGATGGACCAGATGGCCGGCGCGGGACACGTTTGCCGGATTGTCTGCGGGGCCAGCGGCGAAGGCGCCGAGTTGCGTTTTCACGAATCCATCGCCGTGTTCGCCGTGGAAGATCCCTCGCGCCGCATACAGGTGCTGCGCCAGGAGATACGCGAGTTTCAACCCGATTGGGTGCTGGTGTCAAGCGAAGACCTGGGACACGGGCTGCTGCGCGAGGCGCAACATTCGGCGCCAGGGCATGTGGTGTATTTGGCCCACACGCCGCAGTTCTTCCCGTTCGGCCCAGCCAGTTGGAATCCCGACCGCGAAGCCGCGGCTTTGGTCGCCGGGGCTGCGGGAGTGGTGGCCATCGGGCATTGCGTGGCGGACTACATCGCGCGGTGGCTGGGCCGCGAAGCGGTGGTGATTCATCCGCCCATTTACGGCGCCGGGCCGTTCGCCGATTACGGGGCTTTGGGCACCGGGCTTGGCGCCGGGATGGTCAATATGATCAATCCCTGCGCCGTCAAGGGACTGCCCATCTTTCTGGAAATTGCCGCGCGCCTCCCCGAAATCGAATTCGGCGTGGTGCCGGGGTGGGGCACAACGGGAAGTGACCGCCGCGCGCTGGAGCGTCTGCCCAATGTGCGCTTCCTGCCCAACGCGCGCAATATCGATGAAGTGCTGGCACGCACCCGTGTGCTGCTGATGCCGTCCTTGTGGTACGAGGGCTTCGGGCTGATCGTGATGGAGAGCATGCTGCGCGGCATTCCCGTGATAGCGAGCGATGCGGGCGGCCTGGTGGAGGCCAAACACGGCACCGGGTACGTGATTCCGGTGAACACCATCGAGCGCTACGAACCCGTGTTCGACGAGCATGCCATGCCGCGGCCCGTGGTGCGCCCCAACGATGCCGCGCCCTGGGTGGCGGCCGTGCGCGAACTGCTGACCGACGGCGCGGCCTACCGGCGTGAATCGCAAGCCTCGCGGGCGGCGGCGCAGTACTTCGCCAGCGGACTGGATGCGGCGGCGATGGAGCGCTATCTGACATCGCTTGCTGTGGGGCCAGAAGTCCGGACGGACGAGCGGACCGGGCATGCCACCATCGAATCGCTCTCTCCCGAGAAGCGCGCCCTGCTTCTGGAGCGCCTGCGGAAACGCAAGGCGGTGGAGTGATGGTCCCCGAGCCCGAAGGGCGTAAGATAGTAGCCCACGGCGTAAGCCGTGCGGTTTCGAGACGTGAAAATACGGAGCCCCGGATGGGGCGTAAGGCGTATTTCAGTGTCAAACTCGAAGCTGCGTGGCGTCGGCTGACGCCCCGTTCCGGGGCTACGGCGACTGCACCACCTGTTCCCACGGCTGGCGCCGCGAGCTATTATCTTACGCCCTTCGGGCTTGGCGCCCACCACCGGTGATATAGATGCGCATCCTGCTGGCCCAGAACTCGCTCTACTATCCGGCCCACGGCGGCGGCGACAAGAGCAACCGCCTGCTGGTGGAAGCCCTGACGGCGCGCGGGCACGTGTGCCGCGTGGTGGCGCGCATCAGCGTGTTCGGCGAGGCCGAACACGCTGCATATCTGGAAACTCTGGCGGCTCGCGGCGTCACGCCGCAATCGGCCACGGACGGAGTGGTGGTGTTCCAGCGTGCCGGTGTACAGATCCACGTGGTGACCAACGGCAATCTCCGCGCCCATTTCGCAAAGCAGGCCGAGGTTTTTGCGCCCGACGCAATCCTGGTATCCACCGACGACCCGGCGCAATTGCTGCTCGAAGTGGCGCTGAGAAACACCACGGCGCGCGTCGTCTACCTGGCGCGCGCCACCCTCGCCTTGCCCTTCGGCCCCGATTGCGCTTTCCCAAGCCAAGCCAAAACGGAGCGCATACGCGCCTGCGACGCCGTGGTGGGCGTCAGCCAGTACGTGGCGGATTACATTCGGAAATACGCCGGGATCGATGCCGTACACGTGCCCATCTCCCTGTTGGAACCCGAAGAGACGGCGCCCGGGGACCGGCCGACCCTAGGGCGCTTCGACAACGAGTTCGTGACCTTCGTCAATCCCTGCGCGGTGAAGGGCATCGCCATTTTCCTGGCGCTGGCCGATGCCTTCCCGCAAACGGCGTTCGCCGCAGTGCCCACCTGGGGCACCAACCGGCAGGATCGCGCGGCGCTAGAGGCGCGGCCCAACGTGCGCCTGCTGGCGCCGGTGGACGATATCAACCTTCTGCTGGGGCGCACGCGCGTGCTGGTGGTGCCGTCGCTGTGGGCGGAGGCGCGCTCGCGCATGGTGCTAGAGGCGCTGCTCGGTGGCGTGCCGGTGATGGCGGCCAATGTGGGCGGCATTCCCGAGGCCATGATGGGCGTCCCGTATCTCTTGCCCGTGCGCCCCATCGAGAAGTACGAAATGCGCCTGGACGAGCAAATGGTCCCGGTGGCGGAGGTGCCGGCGCAGGACATCGCCCCATGGCGGGAGGCGCTGGCGCGGTTGCTGAGCGATTCCGGTCACTATGCGGAAATCTCGCGCCAGTCGCGCCGCGCCGCCCTGGAGTATGCCAAGCAACTCCACGCCGGGCACTTGGAAAAACTCCTTGCCGGTGGGAAGAAGAACGCAGTGCCGGCGCCGGGGCCCCACGTTGACAACCCAATGCCACTCGTTTTTTCCCCTATCGGGTATGCCGCGGAATTGGTGGGGCGTACTCCCCGGTCCGCGCGGGACGCCCCCGTCCCGCAGCCCGAACAACGGGGTCGGCATCAGGCCCCGCGGCCAACCCTGGAGACCCTCTCCCCGGAGAAACGCAAGCTGCTGGCGCTGCGTCTGCGCAAACAGTCCGTCCCCGCCGCCTGGTTCCCCAACGCCGCCACGTCGGCTGCCCCGCGACTTTTCTGTTTCCCCCACGCGGGGGGCGGGGCAGGGCAGCCGCTGGCTCTTAAGGGCTGGGCGGCCATCCCCGTACGGCTGCCGGGCCGCGAATCGCGCCTCGCCGAAGCGCCCTTCGAACGCATGGGCCCGCTGGTGGCGGCGCTGGCCGGCCAGATCGATTGCTACCTGGACCAGCCCTTCGCGTTTTTCGGCCACAGTATGGGGGCGGTGGTGGCATTCGAGCTGGCGCGCGAACTGCGCCGCCGGTCGCGACCGTTACCCAAGATGCTGATCGCAAGCGGCGCGCGGGCGCCGCAATTCCGCCGCCATCACGTGCCGCCGCCAGAGCCCTCGCGCGAGGCTTTCGTGGAGGAACTACGCCGCCTGGAAGGCATCCCGGCGGAAGTGCTGGGCGATGCGGCGCTGATGCGCGCCCTGCTGCCCGCGCTCGAAGCCGACGCCGCGCTGTATCGCAACTATATCTACGCGGAAGCGTCTCCGCTGCCCATTGCGGTGCGCGCCTACGGCGGCGTGGAAGACCCTAACGTGCGCCGCGACCATTTGGATGGATGGCGAGAGCAGACCACCGCGTCTTTCGCCGTGCGCGTCTTTCCGGGGGGACATTTCTATCCAACCACGGCGCGCGAGCTTTTTCTCGAAGCGTTGGAGAGGGATCTGGCATGCTGAATCCGGGTGAAGTCCATGTCTGGCGCGTGCGCCTGAATCGCGGCAAGGAGTTGCCGCCCACCGCGGAGGAAGCCGCGCACGCCACCGGGTTCGCCACGCCAACACTGCGCCGCCGCTACCTGCGCGCCCACGCCGCGTTGCGCGCCATCCTGGGGAGCGTCACCGGCGCGCCACTGGAGTTCGCGCTTCACGAGAAGGGGAAGCCGTACCTGACGCGGGCGCCGGAGATCCGCTTCAACCTGGCGCATTCGCGCGAAATGGCGCTGGTGGCGGTGGCGCGCGGCGTGGAGGTGGGCGTGGATATCGAGCGCTTACGCCCGTTGACGGAGTACGCCGCGATCGCGCAGCGCTACTTTCCGGAAGGCTACACCGCGCCCACCGGCGTGCGCGATTTCTTCCGCCACTGGACGCGATTCGAAGCTCTGCTCAAGGCACATGGAGCGGGACTCTACGGGGCCGGGGCGACGCCCCCGGGCGTTTGGAGCGTGACTGAAATCGACACCGGCCGACGATTCACCGCCGCGCTGGCGGTGGAGGGCCCGCTCCCCGCGGTGATGGTTCACGAGTACGGAGAAGGTGCGTGAGTGGGAACCGGGCGCTGAACCAACGCGGGGTGGACGTCTCGTCGCGCGGGCCGGAGCAACGATACCCGCATCCTGTCAGGCGCCAGCAGGCCGACGGGGGCGTCGGCCGCGGAGTGGTTAGCGGGCGCTGAACCAACGCGGGGTGGACGTCTCGTCGCGCGGGCCGGAGCAATGATACCGGCATCCTGTCAGGCGCCAGCAGGCCGAAGGGGGCGTCGGCCGCGGACCAGGGGGTCCGCCCCCCCAATCCCGCAGTGCCGCTACATTCCGGCGCCGCCACCGCGATCCCCTCGGCGGGCCGAAGGAAGTAGGGATCGGCACCCGGCGTTTGGAGTGCCGGTGCCGGGGTCGTGGCCGGATGCCCGCGTTCGCAATCTGCCGGCATTCAGCCGCCTGGTACATTTCTTTTCCAACCGGGCCGCGCCCGTATCGTAGAATTGTGTCATGAACCGGTTTTTCTGGGCAGGTGCCCTGGCGCTAATGTTGTGGGTAGGGCGCGGCCACGCCCAGGTCATCGAATTCGAAACAAATGGTCTTAAGTATCAGACACTGACGAAATCCGGTGTGACTATCATGTTCGCCACGCTGCCGCAGCGCCTGCACGATTACGCGATTCTCCAGGTAGCCATTTCCAACGGATCCCAGGCCCCATACATCATACGGCCCGAGGATTTCACCTATGTCCGCCTGGACCGTTCCGTGATCCGCGCCAGCGCCGCGCGGGTTGTGGTCCAGATGCTGGAGCAAAAAGGCTCAGGCAGCGACGTCATCAAACTGGTCACCACCTACGAAAATTCGATTTACGGGAATCAACATCTGAAATCCACCAACGGCTACGAGCAGCGCCGCCAGAGCGTCCTCGCCATGGGGTCGGTGAAGCTGAAGGCAGCGGCGGCGGCCAGCGCGCTGGCGTTGGTCCAAACCAAACTGACGCCACACGAATCCACCGACGGCGCCGTCTTCTTCCTCACCGAGGGCAAAGTGCTCGGCTTCGGCCACCTGGTGGTCCGCACCAGCACCGACATCTTCGATTTCACGACGGATTAGGCGGCACCGGATTTATGGCCCGCCCATCGGATGCCACATCCAGCTACTATCAATCCAGGCGCATCCATGTATCGATTAGTCCTGACTAGTGTACTGTCGCTTGCCGCTTTGCAGGCGCAGGAGTTCACCCGCGGTGTGGGTGTGTATCCCGGCGATCCAAAACAGAATTGGTCCCCCACTTTGCAGCCCGCCTCCGAAGAGTATCGGAACCTGGCGCTCCACCGGCCGGCGTACCACTCCTCCAGCTACGATTTCAACCTGACGGCCCAGTTGATTACCGACGGCGTCACCGAAACCGCCATGCCGCGGCGCATCGTGGTCACCACCAGCCAGCAAGGGCTGCTGAAGAAGAACGAACGCGAACGGGTTCTGGACAATAACTGGACGACCACCGTGGACCTCCGCGGCAAGAGCGTTTGGCTGCAAGTGGAGATGGCGGGGGGCGCCGATGCGCCGGCCATCGACGGCCTGGTGCTGGATGGTTCGGTGCGCGCGCCGGAACCGGACAACCAGCAGGTGACCGTTACCGCATACGGCTCCGATGATGGCAAAGCCTGGCACGAACTCGGGCAGGCGGCGCAAGTGGTTCGCCCCGCCGGCGAATTGCACTACAAAATCGCCTTCCGCACGCCTTCGCTCAGCCGCTTTTATAAGGTGCAGTTGGACAACGGCCGGCCGCTACAGTGGCAGATCGGCGAGTTGACCTTTCTGCACAAAAACGAGCAGGTGCACCTGGGCGGGCCGTACGAGTTTTCGAGCGCGTGGATGAGCGCCGGGGCCGGCGAGGAGTGGGTCTACGTGGACCTGGGAGTGAAGAGCCGGTTCGACCGGGTGGCGCTGGCTTGGGTCCGCCCGCCGGCGGAGGGCGCGGTGCAGGTCTCCGACGACGCCGCGAATTGGAAGACGGTGCACGCGCTGGACGGCGCCGACATCAAGCTGAGCTCGCCCGCCGAGGCGCGCTACGTGCGGGTGCTGATGACGAAGGCTGCGGCGCCGGAGGGCTATATACTAAGCGAATTGGAAGTGTGGGGACACGGTGGGCTGGCCGTCCGGCCCAAGACGGCCGCGCCCGGCCTGGCGCTCGCTGGGGGCGCCTGGAAGGTGCAGCGCGATTCGCTGGTGAAGGCGTCCGGGGCGGCGATGTCGCAGCCCGGTTTCGCCGATCGCGATTGGTTGGTGGCTACTGTGCCCGGCACCGTGC
>JANYJN010000007.1 GCA_025358475.1 Candidatus Solibacter sp. | reverse complement strand
GCGGGTCCAGCGGGTCAGCGGCCCGCAGCCGCCGATGGCGGCGTAACGTCTGGTGACCTCATCCAGCACGCGCGCGGAAACCGGCTGGCCGCCGCGCACAAACGCGAGGTATTGCGCCACGTCCTCTATGCGTTCCGGCGCTCCGTGGGCGAGCAGCAGGACGCCGGTGTTCACGGCCGGAATTCCCGTACCATTTCCACCACCGCTTTGACGTTCTCCACCGGGGTTTCCGGCAGAATCCCGTGGCCGAGATTGAAAATGTGGCCGGGACGCGTGCCCGTGCGCTTCAGCAATTCATGCACCTTGGCCTTTAATTCGGGCAGCGGCGCGAAAAGCGCCACGGGGTCGAGATTTCCCTGAATCGCCGAGCGGTAGCTGATGTCCATCCACGCCTGGTCGATGTTGATGCGCCAATCCACCCCCATCACGTCGCCGCCGGCCGCGTGCAGTTCGCGGAAGAATCCGCTGGCGCCGGTGCCGAAGTGAATCACCGGAATGCCGGTGGAGCGAATGCGCTCGATCAGGGCGCGGGAATAGGGAGCGGCGTAGCGCACGTAATCGTCGGAACCGAGCGCCCCCACCCAACTGTCGAACACCTGTATGGCGCGCGCCCCGGCCGTGACCTGGGAATGCGCGAAGGGCGCCAGCACGTCGACGATCTTGCCCATGAGACGGCGCCACAGGGTTTCGTCGCTATACATCAGTCTCTTGGTGCGCACAAAGTTGCGCGAGGCGCCGCCTTCGATCATGTAGCTCGCCATGGTGAACGGCGCGCCCACGAAACCGATCACCGGCACCTTGCCGGCCAGCGCCCGGACCACCTGTTGGATGGCCTCGCCCACGTAACCGAGATCGTCGGTATTGGTGGTGGAAAGCGAATCCACGTCGTCAGAGGTGCGCACGGGGTTGGCAATCACCGGACCTTCGCCCTTCAGGTATGCCAGCTTCAGCCCCATCGGCTCGATGGGCAGCAGCAGATCCGCGAAAATGATGGCCGCGTCCACGTCCAGCACCTCGATGGGTTGCAGGGTCACGGTGGCGGCCAGGTCGGGGCGCTTGCAGATTTCCAGAATCCCGTGCTTCTCGCGAATCTGGCGGTACTGTTTCATGTACCGGCCGGCCTGCCGCATGAACCACACGGGTCTAACGTCCGTGGGCCTCCGCCGGCAGGCATCTAAGAAACGGCTTGTCATTGGAGCCACGCGCATGGCTTTTCCATCCTGTCTTCGCAAAAGAACACTTGAAATTCCTTTGGCCGATGCTTCACCGCCCACTGGCGGCCCTTAATAAAGTAAGGTTTCGCCCACACCTCGCTATCGACCGTGCGCGGCGCAATCACCGAAACCGAAACACTCCCCTGCGCCGGATATCCGGTCCGCGGGTCCATGATGTGGGCGTAGATTTTGCCTTCCGCCCTGAAAAACTTCTCGTAACTGCCGGATGTTGACATCGAAGCGTCTTTCAGCCAAACCTCCGCCAGCGTCTTGCGTTTGTCCCACGGGTCCTTGATCTTCACCGGCCAGCCCCGCGGCTCGTCCGGCGGCGCACCCATTCCATAGATGCTGCTGTCCGAACCTGCTACCAGGGCGGTCCGGACCCCGTTCTGTCTCAAAACTTCCACCATGCGGTCAACGGCGTAACCCTTTCCTATCCCGCCCGGGTCCATCTCCACCCCGGGACGATCGAAGCGCACCGTCCGGGCCGCCGGGTCCAGCACAATGTGCCGGTAGCCCACCTTGGCGAGCGCCGCGGCAATTTCCGGTTTGTGGGGCAGGTGGCCGGTCCCTTTATAGAACCCCCAAACCTTCATCAACGGTCCCACCGTGATATCGAACGCGCCATCGCTCTCCCGGCTATACGCGGCGCAGGCCGAAAGAAGCTGGAAAAGCTCCGGCGAAACTCTGACTGGCTGCGAGGCCGCACTTCTATTGACGTCGCTCCACTGGCTTCCGGGTCGATAATTCGAAAGCAACTCGTCCAGCCGCCGGACCTCGTCGAACGCGGCATCCGCCGCCGCTTCCATCTGGACCCGGTCATAGCCATACAGGGCAATGGAATAGGTCGAACCCATGGCGTCAGCGCTCTTTTCGAGCCGCAGCAGTTCCTGCTGCCCGTCAGCCGCCAAAGCCGCCAACAGAAACAAAACTAACACATCCTGTTTGACTTTAGGGCGAATTTTCGTTACGCCCCCGAGATTTTCTCGCCCGGCGCAGCAGAAAATCGACCCGGCTCTCTACGTCCGGATTCTTGTCCTGTTCAAAATGCAGCTCAGGGACATGCCTGAGCTGCAATCGCGAAGCCAGTTCCTGCCGCAGGTACCCGGAAGCGTGTTCCAGGGCCGCGAGTGCGTGGTTGCGCCTCCGCTGGTCGCCGTGCAGTGCCACTTTGATGGCGGCGTGCCTGGAATCCGGGCTCACCTGGACGTCGGTTACGTCGACTTCCAAGAGACGCGGATCTTCCATCTCAAAACCGATGATCTCGTAGAGCTCCTCTTTCACCGCCTCGGAGACCCGTAATATGCGTCGTACGTCCATAAAAACTCTGTAGGACAGGCATCCTGGCCTGTCCAGTTGCGTTGCCACTGGAGACAGGCCGGGAGGCCTGTCCTACATCCACTCGACGGTGGCTTCCACCAGCGCCGCCCCTACCAGTCCCACCGTCTCTTCCTCGACGCCGCGCAGTACCTTTTCGGCATTCTCGCGATCGCTCGACACCGTGACCGCGGCAATGGTCGCCCGCTGCCAGAGATCCTGATTGGCGATCTCCGCCACGGCGACGTTAAACTTGTGCCGCAAGCGGTCCTTCAGACTCTGCACCACATGCCGCTTCTCTTTGAGCGAATGCGAAGTCTCGATCCGCAATTCCAGGGTCAGAACGCCGATTGCCGCCATGTCCTCAGGCGAATACTTCGGTAGCCACCCGTTCGGTCGCGAACGCCTCTATGATGTCGCCCTGTTTGAGATCCGTGAAGTTGTTCAGCGTGATCCCGCACTCCATGCCGATCTTGACTTCGCTGACGTCGTCCTTGAACCGCCGCAGCGAACCGATCTTGCCGGTATGCACTACTGTGTTGTCCCGCAGCACGCGGCACTCGCTGTCGCGCGGGATGGATCCGTCGGTCACCTGGCAACCGGCCACCGCGCCCACCTTGCTGATGCGGAAGGTCTCCCGCACCTCGGCCTTGCCGCGGTAGACTTCCTTGAACACCGGGGCGAGGAGTCCGGACATGGCCTTCTTCATCTCGTCCACCAGGTTGTAAATGATGGTGTGCAGGCGGATGTCCACCTTCTCCTGCTCGGCGGTGGCCTGGGCTTTGCGGTCGGGCCGCACGTTGAACCCAATCACAATCGCGTTGGACGCCGAGGCCAACAGGATGTCGCTTTCGGTGATGGCGCCCACGCCGGAGTGGAGCACGCGCACCTTGACCTTATCGTTGGAGAGCTTCTGGAGGGTCTCGGAAAGCACTTCCGCCGAACCCCCCACATCAGCCTTGAGGATGACCGGCAGTTCCTTGACTTCGCCCGCCTTCATCTGCTTGTGCAGTTGTTCCAGCGTGATACGGCTGGATTTAGCGAGCAGCGATTCTTTGAGTCGAAGATCGCGGAAGTTGACGATCTGCTTGGCCTTGGCGGTGTCGGTGACCACCTGGAAATCGTCGCCGGCTTCGGGCATGGAATCCAGACCCAGCACTTCCACCGGGGTGGAGGGCTCGGCCTTGCGGATCTGTCCGCCGCGGTCGTTCTGCATGGCGCGCACCTTGCCGAATACGGCGCCGCAGATGAAGAAATCGCCCACCGAGAGGGTGCCATTGCGCACCAGGACGGTGGCCACGGGACCACGTCCGCGATCCAGTTGGGCTTCGATCACCGTGCCCATGGCGGGCCGGCCGGGGTTGGCCTTAAGGTCCAACATATCGGCCACCAGGAGAATCATTTCGAGCAGGAGGGGCAGGCCCTCCTGGGTGCGGGCCGAAACCGGCACCATGACCACGTCGCCGCCCCAATCCTCGGGGAGCAACCCGCGGTCGCTGAGCTGCTGCTTGATGCGTTCGGTCTGGGCGTCGGGCCGATCGATCTTGTTGATGGCCACGACGATGGGTACGCCGGCCGCCCGGGCGTGGTCGATGGCTTCCAGCGTCTGCGGCATGACGCCATCGTCGGCGGCCACCACCAGTACGACGATGTCGGTGACCTTGGCGCCGCGGGAACGCATGCGGGTGAAGGCTTCGTGGCCGGGCGTGTCGATGAAGACGATCTTGCGGCCCTTCATGTCCACCTGGTAGGCGCCGATGTGCTGGGTGATTCCGCCCGCCTCGCGTCCCGCCACATTGGCGACGCGTATGGCGTCCAGCAGAGAGGTCTTACCATGATCGACATGGCCCATGATGGTGACCACGGGAGCGCGCCGCACCTGATCCTTGGTGTCCTCGGCTTCCTCCACGGACTGCATGGCTTCGATTTCGTAGCTGACGGTAGCGGTGGAAGCGCCGAAATCGCGGGCGATTTCGGTGGCCAGCTTGGCGTCCAAGGTCTGGTTGATGGCCACAAAAATTCCGCGGTCCATGAGCTTCTTCATCACCATATTGGCCTTCACATCGAGCTTTTCGGAAAGCTCCTTCACCGTGATGCCTTCGGAGATGGTGATTTCGCGGCTGATGGGCGGCGGGCCGGATTCCACGTGGCGGCGTTGCGGCCGAAGAACCTTCTCTTCCTCGACGCGCTCGCGCTGCTGGCGGATGGGCCGCTGGCCGGGACGCCCACGCGCCGGCTCCGCCGGAGGCGGCGCCAAACCGGGTTCCAGGCGGCCGCGCGAAGTGGGATGCTGCGGCCGGGGGCCGGCGGGACGCAAGGGAGGCATGCCGGGACGCACGCCTGGCTTAGCCACCATGGGCTGGCCGGGGCGGATGGGTCCGCGATAAATGGGTTGTCCGGGAACCGGAGAGCTAGGCGCCCTGGGGATTCCGGGACGAGGCTGCGCCGCCTGCTGCGGCATCAAGGGCTGCCGGGGCGCGGTGAGTTTGGCGACCAGATCGGCACGCGGTAGCACCACCGGCCGCGCTACCGGCTGACCGGCCAGCGGACGCTGCGGCGCCATGGGCATGGACGGCGCTCCCGGACTACTGGCGCGCGGCGCTTCGGTGCGCGGGCCTTCGGTGCGCGGGCGCTGCTGCGGGGGACGGGGGAACACCTGCGGCCGTTGTTGCGGCGATCCGGGCGCGGGCGCCGAGGGGAATGGCTGTCGCGGTCCGGAGAGTACCTGGCCGGGACGCGGCGCGCTGGGCAGAGGCTTGGCGGCCGGGCTCGGGCGGCCGGGGGCAAAGACGGCGGCCGGCGGAGCGTGCGGCACCGGCGCGGTGGCTGGCCCTGGCGTCACACGCGGCGCGGTTGCCACGGGCGCCGCCGGTGTGGGATGCGGGGCATGCGGAACGGGCGGCGCGGGTGCGGCCCGCGGCGCTCCCGGCCTGGCCGGTGGATGCGCTCCCACAGGCGGATGAATCGGGCGGCCCGCCATGGGTGGACGGATTGGCGCCGCCGGACGCGGCGCGTCTTCCGCGGCCGGCTTCTCTTCTATCGGGACAGGCGCGCTTTCAACGGCCGCCGGCAGCACGGGCGCGGGGGGCTTTGGCGCTACCAGCACGGCCGTCGTGGCCGGCGGAGCCTCGTGACCTTCCTCGCCATGCGCTTCCTCGTGCCCATCGCTCGCGGTGTCGTCCGCGTTGGGATCGTGCACGTAGTCCGGGATGTCCTGTCCGTAGTACTGACGGAGCTTGATGGCTACATCTTCATCGATTGAGCTGGAGTGCGTCTTTTTTTCCGAGACGCCCAATTCGGGGAGCCGCTCCAGTATTTCGTGAGCCTTAACTTCCAACTCCCGCGCCAGTTCGTTAATTCGAATCTTCTTCATAGAGAAAGCTATCAGCTTCTAACCCGCGGAGACGCCGCTACTCGCCACTACTATTTTTCGGCACGCTCTCCGCATCCGTGCCTTCGGCACGATTGTGAGGAGAACCCGCGTCCTCTATCGTACCAAACTGTTCCATTGTCTCCGGACCCTCGCCGGACACCACTTCCACCGCTTCCGAAGCCGGTCCCGAGGGATCTTCCACTAAATCTTTCGCCATCGGGGAAGCGGCCTGCGCCACGTCGCCGGGAACCGCGTCCGCCGGCGCTTCGGGTTCGCCCGGTTCGACGGGTTCGCCATCTTCGTCCGGCCCACTGAGGATGGTCTCTTCCGGCCCGGAGGCAAGCGGACTACCGTCAGCGGGTTCGCCGCTTTCCGCAGCTACCGCACTGGGTTCGGAATCCGCCGGCACGGATTCCGCCAAACCGCCTTCGCCGGGTTCGCCGCCTTCGACGGGTTCGCCGCCTTCGACGGGTTCGCCGCCTTCGGCGCCGGGATCTTCAAACTGACTGTAGTAGGCCACTACGGATGCCTGAATGAACTCGACCGAAGCCGGATCGATGCCGGGAATGGCCTCGAGTTGCTCGGGCGTCATGGTACCCAGCCCCTCGATGGTGCCGACGCCGGCTTGGAGCAGCTTCTCCGACACGGCATCGCTCATTCCATAGTCCAGCAGAACGGAAACCGGGGCTCCGGGCGCCACCAGGGCGGCCATCTGCGACTCCACTTCCTGGCGCTTCTCTTCTTCGCTCTTGATGTCGATCTTCCAGCCCAGCAGTTTGGCCGCGAGGCGCACATTCTGGCCCTTCTTGCCGATGGCAAGGGAGAGTTGCGAATCGTCGACGATGACTTCCATGTGCTTCTCGAGCGCATCGACGACCACAATCCGGCTGACCTTGGCCGGACTAAGGGCATGGGTGGCAAAGACCACTGGGTCGTCGGAATACTCGATGATATCGATCTTTTCGCCGCGCAATTCGCGAATGATGGATTGCACGCGCATACCCTTCATGCCGACGCAAGCGCCGACGCTATCCACGTCGCGGTCGCGGCTTTGGACGGCGATCTTGGTGCGCTCGCCGGCTTCGCGGGCGCAACCTTTGATGGCCACCGTGCCGTCGTAAATCTCCGGGACTTCCTGTTCGAACAGGCGCATCACCAATTCGGGCGCCGCACGCGATACCAATACTCCGGGCCCTTTGCTGGACTTGTCGACCAGTTTGATGATGCAACGCACACGGTCTCCGACGCTGTAGCCTTCCAGGCGGGACTGTTCCTTCTTGGGCAGCTTAGCTTCGGTTTTGCCGAGATCCAGCATGTAATCCGGACCTTCCACGCGTTTGATGGTGCAGTTGACCAGTTCGCCGGTTCGGCCCGAATACTCCTGGAACACGGTGTCGCGTTCTGCCTCGCGGACTTTCTGGAAGATCACTTGCTTTGCGGTCTGAGCGGAGATGCGGCCCAAGGCGTCGGTGTTCTTGGGGATGCGCACTTCGCCGCCCAATTCGATTTTGGAATCGATCCGCCTCGCCTCGCCCAGCGCCATCTCGTGTACCGGATCTTCGACGGTTTCCACGGCTTTCTTGATCGCGAAGAGTTTGATCGCGCCGGTTTTGGGATCCATGTCCGCGATATAATCCTCGGTGGTGCGATAGTGCTTCCGAGCGGCGATCAGCATGGCATCCTTGACCGCATCGAGCACGATCTGCGGATCGATACCTTTTTCCTTGCTCAGAATTTCGATGGATTGAAAGATCGTTTCCAAAGTACCCTCTTGGTTTCCATTTCAGATTTTTTCCGGTAAAAAGTTGCCCCGGCGCGCTACCACTCAAACTTCAGGTTGGCCGCCCGCACCTGCTCGAAGGGAAACTCACGGGTCTTGCCCGGTTCCGTTTCAAGCGAGACGATTCCGTCGGCGTACCCGGCGAGGATGCCTTCCCAAGTGCGGCGGCCTTCCACCGGGTCGCGCAGGACGAGTTTCGCCTTCTGCCCCTGAAATCGCTGGTAGTCCACAGGCTTGTATAACTTACGTTCCACTCCGGGAGAACTGACCTCAAGGGTGTAGTGTCCCGGCACCAGGTCCTCCGCATCCAAAAGCGCGCCCATCTTTTCGGATACCAATCCGCAATCGGCGTGGGTCACGCCCTCGGGCTTATCGATGGCGATGCGCACAAATCCGGCGTTGCCGCCGCCTTTGACCTCGACCTCGACCAGTTCCAGGCCCTCGGACTGCGTCACTTGTTGCGCGATTTCCTCGATTTTCGCCGCTACTGCTTCCCGCATGGTCTACTTCCGGCATGGTATCGCCGGAATTGCCAGAGCCAACAAAAAAGTGGGCTTTCGCCCACTGGATTGGCTCGACAACTCAACCCATAGTGTACCGTGTTTCTTAGATTTGCGGAAGGACGGATTGTAGCGGAGGGCACGAAGGTGGGTTCGCACCGGGCAGGTGGGGGACTAGGCTACGGATTTCAAGGTGCTCAGGATGGAATCCGGGCTACCTATTTCCACGAGAGTTTCCAGCGTGAGGCCGACGCAATCCAGGCAGGCTTCGACGCGTCCGAAGGAGGGTAGATCCTCATCCAGCCCGGACCAGAACTCCGCCAGATATGCCAGCGACACCAGCTTGGAAGAGGAGCGCTCCGGCTGATGATGGAAGCGCACGGCGTCGATGAACTCTTCGGGAAAGTGCCACTGCGCGATCAGGCCGGCGCCAATCTCGCCGTGATCGCTGCCCAGCAACAAGCGCTCCACGTAGGCGGGTGGGCAGCCGCCCTCGACCAGCTTGCGAAGGGTATCCAGCGTATCGCGTGGGAGGAACTGTAGGGCCACGGCACCGATGTCATGCACCAGTCCGAACAGGAAGCCTTCGTCGGCGCTGAGCAGCCCTGTGTGGTGGGCGAGGGCCGAGCACAGCGGGGCGGAACTGAGCGAATGGCTCCAGGTGCGGCGCAGACCGGCCGAGGCAAACAGCGGGCGCACGGCGGAGGCCAGCATGATCTTACGCGCCCCGTCGACGCCGATGGAGGCGATGGCCCGGCCGACGGTGGAGACCCGCCGCCCGCGGCCGAAGAGCGCGGAGTTGGCCACTCCGAGCAGGCTCCCGGCCAGAACCGGATCGCGCAGGGCGATGGCTTCCAGTTCGCGGATTTCGTACTCGCGCGGGGCGCTCAGGCTGCGGAAAACGAGCCGCGCCGCGCCGGCTTCGACGGGCAGTTGGAGTTGGTCTGAGAATTCGCCGCACCGCATGTCGCGCAGGTGCTCCACCAGGGCGGGGTCAAATCCCTCCAAAGGCGCCAGGCTCTGGATCTCCTCGAGGATAGTCTCGACCTCCTTGTATTCGAACTCGAGGGCTTCCAACTGCTCGTCAAGAAGATTGCAGATCTCTACGATATCGGCAATTCGGCGCGCATCGTCGCCGGCGAGAACCTGCCAGGCGAGGCGGCCTAAGCCGCTGGAATGGCTCAGCGGCTCGAGCGAATGATGCAGCAGGGCCGCATGGGTGAGCGGCTGCGCGGCGACGCCGGCACGGCGGCCGAGTTCGACGGCCAAAGCCGCTGTGCGTTGGCAATGTGCCTGTTGGGCGGAATGGTCGAGGCTCATCGGGTCAATAACCATTTGGCGCGATCAGCGGCACTACGTCAAGGTCCAAATTGCGCTCTAAGGCTTTGTTCTTCGCGATCTAGGAGGATGGCAGGCGTGGCGGCAGGTGGCCGCGGCGCAGCGAGACGCGTGCCGCGATGGCCGCAACGTGGGTCCTCTCAGCGGGCCAGCGAGATAACCAGCAGGAGGGCGCGTTGGGTGCCGCGCCAGGAGCCGGCGGCGTCGAAGGTCTCGTGGAGGGAATGGGCGCCGGCGCCGGTGCCGCCGCCACCGATAGTGATGGCGGGAATCTTCAAATTCATGGGCACGTTGGAATCGGTGGAGCCTTCGCTGAGCGCCTCTTCCATCTGCAAGGCGCGGGAGACGGCGAGAGATGTCTGCACGATGGGGCTCTCCCTGGCGGTCAGGCCGGCAGGGCGCACGCCGGCCAGTTCGGCGGAAGCGCTGACAGGGCTGCGATGGTTCCAGCGGGCGTTTTCCTCGGCGACGGCCTGCTGGATGGCGGCATGGAAGCGCGTATCGAGATCCTTGAGCGCGGCGGAGCCGGCCGAACGCAGGTCCACCTCCATCCAGGCTTCGAACGGGATGGCGTTGACGGAGGTGCCGCCGCCGACGCGTCCCACGTTGAAGGTGGTCTTGGGCTGGCGCGGGACTTCGAGGGCGTCGATTTTGGCGATGGCGCGCCCCATGGCCTGAATGGGATTGGCCATGCCGAACGCGCCAAAGCTGTGGCCGCCGGGCCCTTTGAACGTGACTTTATAACGGTTGCTGCCGACGCCGATGTGGGTGATGCCGGGGCCGGTGCCATCCACCGAGACAAATTTATCGATCTGTCCTTTGAGGCTGTCGGAGAAGAGGCTCTTCATGCCGCGCAAGTCGCCCAGTCCTTCCTCGCCG
>JANYJN010000809.1 GCA_025358475.1 Candidatus Solibacter sp. | reverse complement strand
CTGGGACGGCGGACTCCGCATGGCGCATAGCCCGAGCGTTCCTCCCGACCCCTGGGGCGGCGGACTCCGCATGGCGCACAGCCCGAGCGTTCCTCCCGACCCCTGGGACGGCGGACTCCGCATGGCGCATAGCCCGAGCGTTCCTCCCGATCCCTGGGACGGCGGACTCCGCATCGCGCATAGCCCGAGCGTTCCTCCCGACCCCTGGGACGGCGGACTCCGCATTACGGCTTAGGTCTGTAAACAAATCGCATCTGGAAGAGCGACAAGCGGCGCATACCACCTAGAATAGAGGGCATGCAGTCGGCTTTTCAAGTTGGTGCGTATCTCTTCGGAGTGCCGCTTGAGCTAATGGTAATTGCGGCACTCCTGCGCGGTGAGTACCGGCGGTATCCGTTCATTTTCATCTATGCGGTAGTCGATCTCCTAACCACGATTTTAGAGATTCAGCCCTCAATGGCGTCTAGCTCCGGGACTCTGGAAGCCAGGCGTTATTGGGTGCGGATGTTCTGGTTCAACGAACGGATCATGCAGATCCTGGTCTTCCTGCTGGTCATCAGCTTGGTTTACAGCGCCACCAAACACCTGCGTCCCCGCCGCACCTTGCTCACCGGAACCATTTGTGGCACTCTGCTCGTGGTGGCGATTTCGCTCTGGGCTCACTACAATCCGAATCCCGCCAGTATGGGAATATATATGACTCGGTGGACGCGCGATCTTAATTTCTGCGCCGCCATTGTCGATCTCGGACTCTGGGCACTGCTCATCGGCTCCAAGAAGAAGGACTACAAGTTGCTGCTGGTTACCGGTGCGCTCGGGATACAATTCGCCGGCGGCGCCATTGGCCAATCATTACGCGACATGTCGCCGGCGATTGTGACCGCGGCGAGCGACTTCACTGTAATCACCAGCCTGTCGCGTGTCTACATCTGGTGGCAGGCCTTTCGCGGCAAGCCGCAGTCGCTTCCATCCATGGCTCGCTGACCAAAAAAAAGCAGCCAAGCGTTTTACGCATGGCTGCTTCCGTGCTTCCGAACGGGCTGATATAATATTTCGCCTTTACTGCTTGGCTACTTCCCGGTCCGCTGATGTCGTCGCCGTCCCCTGTAGGGAAGCGGTCACTTGATCCGCGTTGAAAACCTTTACTTCGACGCGGCGGTTCTTGGCGCGCGCATCCCGGCTGTGCGCTACGTCGACCGGCTTCTCCTGGCCGAGACCGATCATGTGGATACGGTAAATAGGAATATCGTGCTTGGCTACCAGATACTCCACCACTCGGTCCGCGCGGCGGCGGCTGAGCCCTTCGTTGTAGGCTTTAGACCCCGTCGAATCGGTGTAGCCTTCCACCGCGATGAAGAAGCGCTTTCCGCTCTTCACATCCATGGCGACCTTGTCGAGCTCCGCCTTTGCGTCGGCGCTCAACTCGTACTTGTTAAACCCGAATGGGACCGCCACCGTCGACTGCAATTTGAAGTCGTCGATGTTGGCGACCACACTACGCAGGCTGTTCAGCTCCTGCGTATTCTTTTCGCCCAGCCGATTGGCCTGGTCGGCGCTCGTCTTGGCTTCGCCCGCGTGTTGGTCGGCCACGCCCGCATGCTGATCGGCGGCGCCGGCGCGCTCCTGCGCCGCGCTGATTCCGCTCTGCGACTTCTCGTCAACCTGCTTTAGCTGGCTGCGAGTGTCTTCGATTTGCTGACCGTTACGGCCCGTCTGCTCGCCGACCTGATTCACCTTTGCTTGAATGGGGGCGGTTGTGTTCTGGACATACTTCTTGGTTGCGCACCCGCCGGCGAGCAAAGCGCCCGTCACGATGCAAGTCGTAGCAAGAAAAGTGTTCATAATATGGTGACCTCACTAGGAACTCATGCAATCCGCACGCCAATGTAGCTAAGTTTCGATTTTTCAGCAACGTGCGCTCGCGGCCAGGCCAGCGGGAGCCTCGCAGAGTGTAAAGTCTACGCAATTGTTTCGATTTCTACCCTGTGCCGGAAGCTCCCGGAGAGCTTTAAGCCCGCGGTATTGTTTTTTAGTCCGGTGCGTGACCAGGGCTGGCATTGAAATGATGTGTCATCGATTGTCTCGTGGATACAGGTTTAGGTAGCGCTTCTTGGGCAGTGCTTGCGCTACGGCCGCATACACCGCGAGGGTCCGGCTAGTGCCCCGACCGCTGGATTCGGTGTTACCGCACACCCGCTCGCTGACGCTCGGGGCTCTGATCGGAGTCCCAACCGCGAGGGAGGGGTTGCGCCCAATAGCACAACTTCAGACGGAGGCCTAGTGAAGAGGGGTGATACTCCGGTTGGTCCATCGTGCCCAACGTAGACGCGCGGTAATCGGACCGTACGCCGGCGCACCGCGGCATCGCACCGCGTTTTGCCTTCTGCTATTCTGTTGGACGCGCCCCATTGACACTGCCGGTGGCGCATGTACAATCCAAGTTGGCACCTATTTTCACATCCGAACGGAAGTGGCGTAATCAATGTTGAAAGCCAGGAAGACCCGGCCCGCATCCTCCCCTGAAGCGCCGAGCTATAACTCGAGCGATGTGGCTCGCATATGCGGCGTGAGCCTGCGCCAACTGCAGTGGTGGGATGAACGCAATGTCGTCTCTCCGCGGCAGGACGGGCACAAGCGAATCTACATGGCCGAGGAAGTTGTGGAGATCTCGGTGATCGCCGAGTTGCGTCGCAAGGGCTTTTCGCTGCAAAAGATCCGCCGCGTGCTGCGCTTTCTGCAAAAGGACATGGGCAAGCGGCTCAGTGAGGCTCTGGCCGGATCCGCCGATGTTCATCTGCTGACCGACGGCAAATCCATTTTTCTGGAAGAGGCGCCCAACCGCATCATCGATCTGCTCAAGAACGCCCGCCAGCCCATGTTCCTGGTCTGCGTCACCGACCAGGTCCGGCGCCTCACCGCCACTGCCACAGCCGCCGAACGCAAGCCCGCGCGCAGCGAAACCGTCTCGCCCGCCGGCCGCAAAGCCCGCGTCGGGTAGCCGCCCGGTTGCGCGAAGATGCCTCCCTTGCGCGCTTTGCCCCACCCAACCGCGCGTGGTTGTTGAGTTTCGCCTCCTGTTTTCTGTTGATTAGCACTGGCAGCGGAATTGCACATCTAGCATCCATGGCATACGTAATTACCGATACCTGTACCAAGGATGAATTGTGCGTGCAAGCCTGCCCGGTGGACTGCATTCACCCTAAGCAGGATGAGGCCGGCTTCGCCGAAGCGCCGCAGCTTTATGTCCAACCCGACGATTGCATCGATTGCGGTGCCTGCGTCCCGGTCTGCCCCACCAATTCGATTTTCGTGCTGGAGGAGCTACCCGAGGGATTCGCCAAGTTCGCCGCGCTCAATGCCGCGCACTACAACTAGCTGCTACTGGGCGTTCTCCCCAACCCAGAATCGCTCCCGGCCCAGAGGGTACTTCCGGGAGCGATTTTAGCCGTATCAGGAGCACCCGCCTATTCCTTCATCAGCATCACCGCGGCCGACCTAATCACGGTCGCTCCGTCTCCCCCGTCTTGAGACCCAGCCTTGGCAACGGATTGCGTCCACGGCCGGCATGCGACGCACGCGCTTCGCGGGCGCTTGCTCGAACTATTGCGCTGCCTGGCGCTTGGGAAACACGCTTACGCGCGGTAAACGTGGAGCTGCAGGGCGGCGGGGGAAAACCTGAAGTTTCGAACCACTAAGCCACGAAATCCCCAAAACGTTTAAGCGCGCTCGCCCCCACCCGCGACCGGCGCCCCACCTGTTATCCTCAAAAAGCACACTATTTTCCACGTACGCCGCCCATGAAAAAACTCCTGGCACTGAATCGCAGCGAAATAGCCATCCGCATCCTCCGCGCCGCCAATGAATTGGGCCTGCGCACCGTCGCCATCTTTTCCAAGGAAGACCGCCTCGCCCTGCACCGCTTCAAGGCCGACGAAGCCTACCTGGTGGGCGAGGGCAAAGGGCCCGTGGAAGCCTACCTCGACGTGGAAGGCATCGTCGCGCTAGCCAAAGAGAAGGGCGTCGATGCCATCCACCCAGGCTACGGATTTCTCTCTGAGAACCCCACCCTGCCCCGCGCCTGCGAGCGCGCCGGCATCGCCTTCGTCGGACCCTCGGCCGGCCTGCTGGACCTACTGGGCGACAAAACCGCCGCCCGCCGCCTGGCCCAACAAGCCGGAATTCCGTGCGTCCCGGGCAGCGGGGAAGCCGTCACCAACGTCAAACAGGCCGCCAAGATCGCCGGCGAGATCGGCTATCCGGTGATCGTCAAAGCCGCGTTCGGCGGCGGTGGACGCGGTATGCGCGTGGTGGACAAACCCGAGGACTTTGCCGGCAAACTGGCAGAGGCGCGCCAGGAATCGGCCGCCGCCTTCGGCAACGGCGCGGTATTCCTGGAACGCTTCGTGCGGCGCGCCAAACACATCGAAGTCCAGATTCTGGGCGACGGGCACGGCAATATCCTGCACCTCTACGAGCGCGATTGCTCGGTGCAGCGCCGCCATCAGAAAGTGGTCGAGGTGGCGCCCGCCGTGTCGCTGGCTCCCCATATCCGCGCCGAACTGGCCAATGCCGCCGTCACTCTAGCCCGCGCCGCCGGCTACACCAACGCTGGCACGGTGGAATTCCTGGTGGATGCCGACACCGGCGAGTGGTTCTTCATCGAAGTCAACCCGCGCATACAGGTGGAGCACACCGTCACCGAAATGGTCACCGGCATCGACCTGGTGCGCTGCCAGATTCAGATCGCCCAGGGCCTTGCCCTGCATGGCCCCGAAATGAACCTGCCGCCACAGGACCGCGTGCCGCTCTACGGCTACGCGCTGCAGTGCCGCATCACCACCGAGGACCCCGCCAACGGCTTCGTCCCCGACTACGGCAAGATTCACACCTACCGCTCGCCGGCCGGATTTGGCATCCGCCTGGATGGCGGCTCGGCCTACTCCGGTTCCGTGATCACGCCGTTCTACGACTCCCTGCTGGTGAAAACCACCGCCTGGGGACGCGAGTTCCCGCACGCTTGCCAGCGCATGGACCGCTGCCTCCGCGAGTTCCGCGTACGCGGCGTCAAAACCAACATCCCGTTCCTCGAGAACGTGGTCAACCACCCCGATTTTCAGGCCGGCAACGTCAGCACGCGCTGGCTGGAGGAAACCCCCGCGCTGTTCAAATTCGCGCCGCGCCAGGACCGCGCCACGAAGCTGCTGGGATACCTCGCCGACGTCATCGTCAACGGCAATCCGCAAGTGGCAGGAAAGCCCGCCCCCACCCGCATACGTCCCGCGCCCCTGCCGCCGCACGACGCATCCGAGCCTCCGCACGGCACCCGGCAATTGCTTCGCGACCTGGGCCCTGAAGGCTTCGCCGCCTGGACCGCCGGCCAGAAGAAACTCCTGCTCACCGACACCACCTTCCGCGACGCCCATCAATCCCTGCTGGCCACCCGCGTACGCACCTACGACATGCTGGCCATCGCCAACTTCGTCTCGCACAAACTGCACCATCTCTACAGTCTGGAGATGTGGGGGGGGGCCACGTTCGACGTGAGCATGCGCTTCCTGCACGAAGATCCCTTCGCGCGCCTGCGGCATCTGCGCGAAGCCATCCCCAACATCTGTTTCCAGATGCTCTTGCGCGCTTCCAACGCCGTCGGCTATACCGCCTATCCGGACAACGCCGTCGCCGAGTTCATTTACGAAGCGTCCGCCCAGGGCATCGATATCTTCCGCATCTTCGATTCCCTCAACTGGCTGCCCAACATGAAGGCCTCCATGCAGGCCGTCCGCAAGACGCACTCGGTGTGCGAGGCCGCCATCTGTTACACCGGCGACATCCTCGACCCCAAACGCGATAAGTACCCGCTGGCCTACTACGTGAACATGGCCAAGGAACTGGAACGCATGGGCGCGCACGTGCTCGCCATCAAGGATATGGCGGGACTCTGCCGCCCCTACGCCGCCGAGAAGCTGGTCAAGGCCCTGCGCCAGGAGGTGGGTATCCCGATTCACTTCCACACCCACGACACCAGCGGCCTCAACGCCGCCTCCATTCTAAAAGCTGCCGACGCGGGAGTGCACGTGGCCGACGGCGCCATCGCCTCCATGAGCGGCACCACCAGCCAGCCCAATTTGAATTCCATCGTGGCCGCCCTGGCACACACCAAACGCGAAACCGGGGTCGATCTGGACGCGCTCAACACGTGCGCCGACTACTGGGAGGTGGTGCGCGAGTTCTACGCTCCCTTCGATACGGGGCCGAAATCCGGCTCGGCCGAAGTCTACCTCCACGAGATGCCCGGCGGCCAGTACACCAATCTCAAGGAGCAGGCCGAATCCATGGGCCTGGGTGCGCGCTGGCACGAGATCGCGCGCACCTACGCCGCGGTCAATATGGCGTTCGGCGACATCGTCAAGGTGACGCCTTCCAGCAAGGTGGTCGGCGATATGGCCATCTTCCTGGTCAACCACAACATGACCATGCACCAGTTCGAACAGTGCACGCCAGAGCATAACCTCACCTTGCCCTCAAGCGTGATCGACATGTTCATGGGCGGGCTCGGCGAACCCGGCGGCGGCTGGCCCCGGCACCTTCAGAAGATCATACTGAAGGGGGCCAAGCCCCGGCGCGGCCGTCCCGGCGCCCAGTTGCCCCCGGTCGACCTCGAAGAAACCGGCGCCGCCTTGGAAAAGAAAATCGGCCGCACACCGGTGCGCGACGAAGTGCTCAGCTACCTGATGTACCCCGACGTGTTCCTCAAGTTCGCGCGCGCCCGCCAGAACTGGGGCGACGTCGATGTTCTACCCACGCCGCAGTTTTACTATGGCATGGAGCGTGGCTCCGAAATAGCCGTGGAACTGGAACCCGGCAAGGCCCTGGTTATCAAATTCCTCACCATCGGCGAGCCGCATACGGACGGCAACCGCACCGTCTTCTTCGAACTCAACGGCCAGCCGCGCGAGGTTTCCATACGCGACCGCGCGTTGCAGGTGACCGAGAAGGCGAAACCCAAGGCCGACCCCAGCCAGCCGGGACAAATCGGCGCCCCCATCCCGGGCGTGGTCTCCACTGTTGCCGTGGAATTGAATCAGAAGCTGAAGAAGGGCGACCGGCTGCTGGTGATGGAGGCGATGAAGATGCAGAGTACGGTCTATGCTCCGGTGGCTGGGACGGTAACTCAGTTACTGGTCACCCCGGGCCAGCAGGTGGAAGCCAAGGATCTGTTACTGGTGGTGGAGTAGTGGCGTTGGCGGCGCGTTCCCGCCTTTTCACATGCTCTTGAGGCACTCATGCACGAACTGAACCGCCATGGCGCCTTCGCCCACGGCCGAGGCGACGCGCTTCACTGAGCCGGACCGCACATCCCCTGCCGCGAACACGCCTGGCCGGCTCGTCTCCAACAGAAAAGGCTGCCTCGCGGAAGTCCAGTGTGGGGAGCGTGCCAGATCCGCCCCGGTCCGGACGAACCCTTTCTCATCCCTCTCGATTTCCGGGGGGAGCCAACCGGTTCTCGGGTCCGCACCGATAAAGCTGAATACCCACTGGGTTTCTACGGTCCGTTCCTCCCCGGTCTTGCTGTTGACGATATCCACTGAATCCAGGTGCCCATTACCGTTCATTTTGCGGATGGTGGCGTCGCGGACCAGTTCAATGTTGGCGGTCTGCTCGATCCGCCGCGCCAGGTAGCTGGACATGTTCTTATACAGGTCATCGCCCCGGATCAGAATCCGCACGTGGCGGGCGTGTCCCGCGAGAAAGACCGCCGCCTGGCCGGCGGAATTGCCACTACCGACAACCACCACCTCGGATCCGCTGCACAGTTGGCCCTCGGCAACGGTGGCGGCATAGTAGACGCCCGTCCCTTCGAATCGGTTGGACCCCTCGACCCCCAGCCGGCGGTAGTCCGCCCCGGTGGCGATCAGCAGGCACTTGGCCGTCACCGTCTCGCCTCCGTCCAGGTGCACGATGGTGTAGCCGTTCGCGAAGCTCAATTGGCTCACCGGAGTGGGAACGGACAGATGGGCGCCGAATTTGTTGGCTTGGAGGATGGCGCGGCCGGCCAGTTCACTGCCGGTCAAGCCGGTGGGAAAGCCAAGGTAGTTTTCGATTCGCATACTACTGCCGGCTTGGCCGCCAGGTGCGGTGTGCTCGAGTACGGCGGTGCTCAGCCCTTCGGAGGCCCCGTAAACAGCGGCCGCAAGGCCCGCCGGACCGGCGCCCACAACCACCAGGTCATACAGCCGGTCCTCGAGCGGCTGCCGGATACCGATGGCGTCGGCGAGTTGCCGGTTGGAAGGATTCCGCAAAAGCAGCATCGATCCGCATGCGACCACGGGCGTATCGGACTCCGTCACCCCGAACTGCTTGAGCAATCGGTCTACATCCGGGTCGGTCTCGACGTCCACCCAGGTGAACAGGATGCGATTCTTGGATAGGAAATCACGCACCCGAAAGGTATCCGGTGAGTAGCGCGAACCGATCACCCGCAGGCCGGTGAAGTTGGGGGAATCGCGCAGAAGCTGCCGCCGTGCGATGAACGCCTGGAGGATGATATCGCTGATGTCCGGGCACCGGTTCAAAGCGTTCCGAAGCGCGTCTCCGGTGATTTCGTACACCTCGCAGTCGCCGCGGGCGATGCCGCTGACGACGGCTGGGAGGCCGGTCAAGTGCGAGATGTCCCCCGTGAACTGACCCGCGGTGTGGACGGTGACCGTCTTCCGCTCGTCGCCAGAGTAATCGACAATCTCCACCTCGCCCGATTTCAAAACGAAGAAGTTCGGGTTCCGTTGGCCGGCCGCGAAGAGCTTTTGCCCGTCCCGGAATAACTTCGGCGCGGCATCGGTACAGCTCGCCAGTTGGCTGATTTGCGCCTCATCGAGTGTGGGGAATGCGACCGACATAAGGTTGGGTTCGTTCATAGCTCAGACCTCAATCGAGCAGGCCGGTCGCGGCGTGGCGCGGCCCGCGGCCCGCGGCTCAACGATCGACATCGCCCGCCATGACGTTATCGACATAGCACCAAATCCAAGCCTCTCCTGGTTCGATGGAGCGAATCAGTGGGTGTTTCGTCGCGTGGAAATGCTTGGTGGCGTGCTTGTTCTTGGAGGAGTCGCAACATCCCACATGCCCGCACGACAAACAGAGTCGAAGGTGCACCCAGGTATCGCCGGTTTTGAGGCATTCCTCGCAGCCGTTCTTAGCCGTCTGCGTGATTTTGATCTGATCGAGATGCTTGCATTGCTCTGCCATGTTCAGGTCTCCAACGTCGTGCGGTCCCACTTGGCGAGACCCGCTCCGTCGTCATACGTGATCTTCAAAAACTCGTGTAGCGTTTCCTCTGGCGATTCCGCGCCGCGAACGTCATCGTACATCAGAATGAACTCCGAGAGCTGCGCGTTCCACCCCGCGCCAGCAGGGTGTACCGGCTGTGTTTCTATGCCTTACGGTTGAGCCAGCCCTCCGAGTGACTCATAAGTTCAGTGTTGCCAGTTTACCTCAAAGATAGTTAGCTTCGCCGTTGCCCCCGAAGGATGTGGTGCGTAATCATACGGGCGCTCCGCGGCGAACCCGAGGGGAGCGGAATTGGTATATATTGATTGAAGCCTGGGATGCGCAAATGAATCCAGAGTATGTCACCTGATGGCGGCCCTGGTCGAGTTTCGCGGTATAACTTACCAAATCGGCGGCCGTGAGATTCTTCACGGTATCGATTTGTGCGTCGAAGAGGGTGAAACGGTGGCGCTGCTGGGGCGGAGCGGCTCAGGGAAGACCACTTTGCTAAAGATGGTAAACCGGCTGGTCGAGCCTACGGATGGGGAAGTGCGGTTCGAAGGCAAGCCCGTCACAGCCTGGGACCCGATTCGCCTGCGCCGGCGTGTGGGCTATGTGATCCAGGAGGGCGGGCTTTTCCCGCACGCCACCGTGGCTGAGAACGTCGGGCTTGTTCCTAAGCTGGAAGGCTGGCCGGGGGAACGGATACGAGCCCGCACGATGGAGCTGCTTGACGCCATGGGCCTGCCCGCGCCGGTATATGGAACGCGCTACCCAAGACAGCTTTCCGGCGGCGAAAAACAGAGGGTTGGCATCGCACGCGCCTTGGCGGCGGATCCGCCGCTGCTGTTGCTGGACGAACCGTTCGCGGCGCTGGACCCGGTGACGCGTTTTGAGATGCAGCAGCGCTTCGCGCAGTTGCTGCGAACCTTCGGCAAGACGGCGCTTTTCGTGACCCACGACATTCGCGAAGCACTCATGCTGGGAACCCGGGTCGCGCTGCTCAAGGAAGGGCGGCTCGAAGTGGTGGCCCGGGCGGAGGAGTTTGTTCAGGCGCGTTCCCCGGAGGCGAGGGCGTTCCTCGCGACCCTGGGAGAGGGGACGCTCGACGAATCGCATGCGACCCGCTGAGATAGTCAGGTTGTCGGCCGAACACCTGTGGCTGGTCGCCATCGCGGTGCTCGCCGCGGTGGTCATCGCCGCGCCATCGGCGGTGATCCTGACGCGGCGCGCGCGGCTGCGCCGCTGGACCCTTGGCGTGGTGAACGTCATCCAGACCGTGCCAAGTCTGGCAGTTTTTGGTTTTCTCCTGCCGCTCCCGTTTCTGGGCGGCGTGGGTAAGCCGACGGCGATAGTCGCGCTCATCCTGTACGCTCTTCTCCCCATTCTCCGAAACATGGTAGTCGGCATTCTGGGCGTCGACGCAGGCGTACGCGAATCGGCCGTCGCCATGGGGATGACGGGCGGTCAGATTCTATGGGGAGTAGAACTGCCGCTGGCATTTCCGACCATCCTCGCCGGGATTCGCATTGCGACGGTGACCACGATTGGAACGGCTACGATCGCGGCCGCGATCGGCGGCGGAGGGTTGGGGACCTTCGTTTTCCGCGGCATCGCGATGGCCGATACGAAGACGATTCTAGCCGGCGCCGTGCCGGCTGCACTGATGGCAATCACGGCAGACGAGGCACTCGGATGGATCGAACGGCGATTTTCGTCCTGATAGCTTCGCTCGCGGCCGGATGTTCGTCCCAGCCGCGCGTGATAGTCGGGTCGAAGAATTTCACGGAACAAGTGCTGCTCGGCGAGATCGTAGCGCGCCATATCGAACGGCGCCTGGGCTTCGCAGTGGACCGGAAGCTCAACCTCGGAGGTACGCTGCTGGCTCACGAAGCGTTAAAAGGCGGTTCTATCGATCTCTATCCCGAATACACCGGGACCGCGCTCACGGCCGTGTTGAAGCAGCCCGCAGTCAAGGACGCGAAGGCTGCGCTCGGGCGCGTCCGGGAGGGCTATCGGCCATGGGGGATCGAGTGGCTCCCTCCGCTCGGGTTCAACAACAGTTTTGCGATGGTGGTACGTGCCGGCACCGCCCGTGAGCAAGGCTTGCGGACCCTCAGCGACGCGGCACGGCGCGCCCGGCCGTGGCGCCTGGGGGTAGGATATGAGTTCACCCAGCGGCCCGACGGCCTGAGCGGGCTGGTCCAAACCTACGGGTTGCGCCTAACCGGACCACCGGTGGAGATGGATCTAGGACTACTCTACCCCGCCCTTCAAACGAAGAGGATTGAGATGGCCGCTGCCAATGCAACGGATGGAATGCTGGCGCGTCCCGAGTTCGTAGTCCTGGAGGATGACAAACGCTATTTCCCGCCGTACGAGTGCGCCATTGTCGTTCGACATGATACCCTCGAACGGTATCCCCGGTTACGGGCGGTGCTGGCAGAGCTCTCGGGGCGCATTTCGGACTCGGCTATGCGCCGCATGAACTCCGCGGTGGACGTGGGCCACCGGCCCGAGACGGAGGTTGCCCGCGAGTTTCTGAACGAGTGGAAGTGAGCGATCACCATGGCGACACAAGTTACAACCAACCACCGCCGGATGCTGCTGTCACGGCTCCTCGAGGCTCGAGTGGAGACGGACGCGCTCTTCCAGATGATCCGGCCCGAAGCGATGTATGACCGCCCGATTGCGGAGCGACACCGCATCGTCTTCTATGTCGGCCACCTGGAAGCATTCGATTGGAACCTGCTCGGCGGTCCCCGCGGTCTCGCGAGTTTTGATCCCGAGTTCGACCGCCTTTTCGCGTTCGGCATCGACCCGGTGGGTGGGGGTCTGCCGGCGGATCAACCCCACGACTGGCCGCGGCTGCAGAACGTGCACCAGTATCGGGACCGCGTCCGGCAGGCTCTGGATCACGCGCTTGAGACAGCGCCCGTGCCGGATAACGGCCTGGATGACCACCCGGATAACGACGGGGGTTCGTTCGGGCAACTGCTCCACGTCGCTATAGAGCACCGCTTGATGCACGCCGAGACCCTCGCCTACATGTTTCATCGGTTGCCGTTCGAGCGGAAGCGGGGTGTGGCCGCGGCGCGCGTGTTGCAGGGCAGTCCCTTCACGGCGGAGGGCGTGCGCGTTCCCGCGGGTAGCGCGACGTTGGGGCTGCGCCGCGATTCCCAGGTTTTCGGATGGGACAACGAGTTCGAGGCTTACTCCGCCGATATCCAGGAATTCACCATCGACAAATACAAGGTCACCAACGGGCAATTTCTCCGCTTTGTCGAGGATGGAGGCTACAACCACCGCTCGCTTTGGACGGAGGCCGGCTGGGAGTGGAAGGCCGCGCAGGGTATCTCGCATCCGGGATTCTGGGTGCGGCGCGGCAACGCCTGGGCATACCGGTCGATGTTCGATGAGATACCACTGCCGCTCGATTGGCCCGTGTATGTCAGCCACGCGGAAGCTAGCGCCTACGCGCGTTGGACGGGCCAGTGCCTGCCTACGGAGGCGCGGTGGCACAGAGCTGCGTACGGCACGCATGGAGTGCACGAACGGAATTATCCGTGGGGGGATGAAGGGCCGGTCACCGCCAGCCCGTATCCGCCTCCCGAAACCTGGGATCCGGCGCCTGTCAACACTTGCCCCCTGGCAGGCAGCGCGTTCGGCGTCGAGGGGCTGCTTGCCAACGGATGGGAGTGGACCGCGACAGAATTCGCCCCGTTCCCCGGATTCCAGCCCTTCGCGTGCTACCCCGGATACTCGGCCCAGTTCTTCGATGGCCAGCACTACGTTCTGAAAGGCGGTAGCGTACGAACCGCCGCTTGCATGCTGCGCCGCAGTTTCCGCAATTGGTTTCAGCCCCACTATCAATACGCCTATGCGGGGTTCCGCTGCGCGAGCGCTTAGGACTTGAGGAGAGATTCCAGATGACCGCACCCGCGAACCTGACGAGCGACTCCGGAGCGCAGTTCGCCTCGGATGTACGCGAGGGGCTGTGTAAAGAGGGGCAGAAAGAACTTCCGTCCAAGTATCTGTACGATCCGTTGGGATCCACGCTGTTCGAAGCGATCAGCCTGCTTCCGGAGTACGGGCTTACTCGCGCCGATGAGCGGCTGCTCCGCCGGCATGCCAAGGAAATCGTGAGGCATGTACCTAGCCCCGCGGTGGTGTCGGAACTCGGGAGCGGCAGCGGAAGGAAGACGCGCTGGATTCTGACCGCGTTGTGCGAGCGCGAGCCCGTGTCCTATTACCCCATCGAGATCTCGCGAAAGGCGCTCGCGTCTTGCGAGTCCGAACTGGGCGATATCGAATGCGTGAGCATCGTCGGGGTGGAGCGGGAGTACCTGGACGGCCTGCGCGAGGTGGCAGCGCTGCGGGCGGATGGGGCAGGTCTGCTGGTGCTGTTTTTGGGCAGCACGATCGGCAATTTCGAATCGGGCGCGGATGCCCGTTTTCTGCGCGAGGTGCGCGGCGTTCTGACGCCCGGCGATGCGCTGCTGTTGGGCACCGATCTTTTGAAGCCGCTAGAGCGGATGCTGGAGGCTTACGACGATCCGGCAGGCGTGACGGCGGCGTTCAACCTGAATCTGCTGGGGCGGATCAACAGGGAACTGGACGGCGACTTCGATCTTCGCCAATTCGAGCATGTCGCCCGGTTCAACCGGTCGGCCCGCAGTATCGAGATGCATCTGCGGTCGAAGAGGCGGCAGGTGGTGAATGTCCGCCGAGGCGCCTTCGCCGTGACGTTCGGTGAGGGCGAGACCATCTGGACGGAGAGCAGCCACAAGTACAGCCAGGGGGAGATCGCGGAACTGGCCGTTTCTTGCGGCTTCCGCATGGAGGCGCAGTGGGTGGACGATGAGTGGCCGTTTGCCGAAAACCTGTTGCTGGCCGTCTAGGGCGGACCGCTGCCATACGATTTCGACAACGCAGCTCGCAAGCGGTGGTTGAGTAGCGTGGCATCAGAGCCGCGGCCGGGGAGCGTTTGAATTGCCTCAAAGGCAGGCGGCAACCGTTGGGCAGTTCGTGACCCGATGCCCTCACGTACCACGCCGGGCGGACCAGCGAGCAACTGGGCCGTGCGGGCCGCTATTCCCAGCCACGGTATTATGGGGCATGAGGCCGCACCGCAACACTTTGCTGGCGCTCATCCCATTGGCAGCCGCTTTGGCGCAAGATCCCCGCGCGTTGGTGCGCCTTTCGATCGCGCAAGACCAACTCGATTGGGTGCGCATGAAAGACTACACGTGGCAGGCCCGCTCTGTGGAGCGGCACTTCGACTCCCATGGCAAAGTAGAGTTCACCAAGCGGGAGACCTGGGAAACGCTGATTCTGGATGGGCAACCGCACCGCCGCACGCTGCAACGGGACGGCCGGCCGCTCAGCCCGCAGGAGCAGCGACGCGAGCAGGCGAAGCTCGATCAAGCCTTCAGGAAATTGAGTTCCGAGACGCCAGCCGAAAAACAGCGCCGCCGGGAGGAATCGGCGAAGCTGCGCAAACGAGAATTTGCCTTTCTTACCGAAATACCAGATCTGTTCGACCTCCGCTTAGAGGGCGAATCAACGGTGGATGGCCGCCCCGTGTGGGTGGTTTCCGGCACGCCGCGGCCCGGTGCCAAGGCGAAAAGCCGTGACGCCAAAATGCTGCTCAAAGTTCGTGGCCGAATGTGGATCGACAGGGCGACTTATCAATGGGTGAAAGTTGAAGCGGAGACCACCCAGACCATCTCCTGGGGTTTGTTCCTGGCGCGCCTCGATTCCGGCGCCAGGCTAACTTTCGAACAGACGGAGGTGAATTCCGAACTCTGGCTTCCCAAGCGCCTCTTCCTGGCAGGCAGCGGCCGCGTGGGATTAGTCAAAAAGCTGGTCCAGGATCAGGAAATCCAATGGAGCGATTATAAGAAGTTTTCGGTGGATTCCAAGGTGGTGACGGACCCGCCGCCGGGCCCCAGGAATCAGAGCCCCTGAGGGGAGTGTGCGCAGCTCCACTTCCGTGTCGTACACACCGGCGCGGCCCGGCCGGCGTCAGACGCCGGCAACGCGAGCGGGACCCGCTTGGGCGACGTTATCCGGGCACCCATCCTTGATGAGTTTAAAATTCTCGATGAAGCGCGCCGCCAGCGCCCGATACTTGCGGTCGTAAGCCTCGCGGCTTGGCCAGGTGCTGGCCGGGTCCAGGATCTGCGGCGGAATGCCTTCGAATTCGACGGGGACCTCGAAACCGAAGACCGGGTCGGTCCGGTAGGTAACCGATTTCAGCTTGGTGGTGAGCGCGGCATCGAGCAGGGCGCGCGTGTGGCGTATGCCGATCCGCTTGCCGACGCCGAACGGCCCGCCCGTCCACCCGGTGTTGACCAGCCAGCAGGTGATGTCGTGCTTCAACAGGCGCGCTTTCAACATTTCCCCGTAGGCATAGGGATGGCGCACCATGAAGGGGCCGCCGAAGCACGTGCTGAAGGTGATTTCCGGTTCCGTGCCCAAGCCGATCTCGGTGCCGCCCACCTTGCTGGTGTAGCCGGAAAGGAAGTGGTAGATGGCTTGCTCTGGAGTGAGGCGCGCGATGGGCGGAATCACGCCGTTGGCGTCGCAGGTCAGAAAAATCACGTTCCGCGGATGGCCCGCCATCTTCGGCGGAAGATAGTTTTCGATGTAATCCAGTGGATAGGCCCCGCGGGTGTTCTCGGTGAGGGCGTCGTCGTTGAGGTCCAGCCGGCGCGAGAGCGGGTCCAGCACCACATTCTCCAGGATGGTGCCGAAGCGGCGCGTGCAGGCGTGGATCTGCGGCTCGGCCTCGGGCGAGAGGCGGATGACCTTGGCGTAGCAGCCATCCTCGAAGTTGAATACGCCGCTTTCGCTCCAGCCGTGCTCGTCGTCGCCGATCAGGCTGCGCGAGGGGTCGGCCGACAGGGTGGTTTTGCCCGTGCCGGAGAGGCCGAAGAACAGCGCCACTTCTCCATCCGCGCCCACGTTGGCGGAGCAGTGCATGGGCAGCACGCCTTCCGCCGGAAGCAGGTAATTGAGCACGGTGAAGATAGTCTTCTTGATCTCGCCCCCATAGCCGGAGCCGCCGATGATGGCCAGTCGCTGGGAGAAGTTGATGATGATGAAGGTCTCGGTGCGCGTGCCATCGATGATGGGCGACCCCAGGAAGGAAGGCGCGCAGATCACGGTGAACTCCGGCACGTGATGCTTGAGTGCCTCCATGCTGCGAATCTTCATGAACATATTGCGCGCGAACAGGCTGTGCCACGCCTTTTCGGTGACAATTCGGATGGGCAGGCGGTAATCGGGGTCGGCGCCCGCGAAACAGTCCTGCACGAACACGTCGCGGCCTTGCAGGAAACCCGCCATCCGGGTGAGCAGCGCGCTGAATTTCTCGCTGCTGAACGGCCGGTTGTACTCGCCCCACCAGACGTTGTTTTCGGTGGAGGGCTCGCGGACGATGAACTTGTCGGCGGCGGCGCGCGCGGTATGTTTGCCGGTGGTCACCACGACCGGGCCGAGATGCGAGATGCGCGCTTCTCCCCGGAACACGATCTCCTCGTATAACGAGGCGGTCGGCAGATTCCAGTAGACGCGGTGCAGGTTCGTCAGGCCGTGGTTGCCCAGGCCATAAATGCTCGCCAGATTGCCGGCCTCGGGCTGCGCCGGCGACGGAAGGTCGAGATAGGGGTTCATCGCCAGTCCCTCACCAATTTGCGGTCGCCCAGAAAAAGCTCGTTGGGCGCGCCGGGGTCGAGCGCCCATTTGATGCGGTCAATGCCTTCGATGATTTCCTTGATGGTTCCGCAGTAACTGAGCCGCAGGTGGCCTTCCATGCCGAACTCGCGGCCGGGAACGGTGACCACGCGGACTTTGTCCAGCAGCAGCCGGCACAGTTTCTGGGAATCCTTCTCGTAGGCGCTGAAATCCGGGAAGCAATAGAAGGTGCCGCCCGGCTTCACCACCCTGACGCCCTCGAAGGAGGCCAGGCGGGTCATCATCACATTGCGATTGTTTTCGAGCGTGAGGCGGAGGCTCTCGATGGTCGATTGCACGCCGTTGAGCGCGCCTGCCGCGGCCCACTGCGACGGCGCCGCCGGCCCCGAGGTCTCCTGCGACTGGATGTTCGTCATGGCACGAACGATCTCTTTGGCGCCCACTGCCCAGCCGATGCGAAAACCCGTCATGGCGTACATTTTCGACACGCAATTGATCACCACGAGTTTGCTGTTGTCGATCAGGCGTCCGTCGGTAAACCGGTAACAGTTGGTGGGTGTGCGCCCGTCGAAGATCAGCCGGTTGTAAGTGTCGTCCATGATCAGGTACAAGTCGCGCTTCTCGCAGAGATCCACCACCCCGGCAACGAACGCTTCCGAGTACACCGCGCCCGAAGGGTTGTTGGGGCTGTTCAAAATAACGGCCTTGGTGTACGGCCCAACGGCTTCCGCCATCTCTTCCACGGTGGGTTCGAAGCCGCCGTCGCGCGCGGTCACGGGGACCGGAACGCCACCGGCGATCTTGACCATCTCCGGAAAGCTCACCCAATACGGCACGGGGAAAATTACTTCCTCCTTGGGGTCTAGGACGGCGTGCAGCAGCACCATGATCGACTGCTTGGCGCCGGCGGAGACGATGACGTTTTCCGGCGCTACCAACCGATTGTAGTGCTCCTCGGTGTAGCGGATGATGGCCTTCTTAAGCGAAAGCAGGCCGTCCGCCGGGGTGTATTTCACCTCACCGGTCTGGAGCAGGGAAGAGCAGCTCACGATGGCGTCGATGGGCGCCTTGTTCTTGGGCTCGCCTCCGCCCAGGTGGATCACGGGTTCGCCCTTCTCCCGCAGCATGGCGGCGGTCTCGTTCAGCTTCAGAGTGGGCGACTCGCTTATGGACCTTGCTAGTTGGCTTAAGCTCATGGGTGTGTCGCAACCTTTTTGGATACACGGATTCCCGGGTGGTATCGGTGTGGGAATCTGATTAACAACAGTATAGAGGATCT
>JANYJN010000802.1 GCA_025358475.1 Candidatus Solibacter sp. | reverse complement strand
AGGTGAAAGTTGCGGCGATCGACGACGGCGACCGATACGGGCGCGCGGCCGAGAGCCTTGGCCAGATATAATCCGCCAAATCCGCCGCCGATGATGACTACGCGATGCGATTGACCTGTGGGGGACTCCACGGGCAGTTAGATGCTTGAGGGCGCCCGCGCGATGCTTTTTGGGAGGGACTCAGTGCGATTCCACTTCGCGTACTGGCCACCGGTACTCTAAGGAACGGTGCAACTGTTCGTGGGGATACGGGTGTGCGATTTGACCGGCCAATCTTTCCTCATTTTTCGGTGCTGATATCGTCGTTCGGGCAGGCCGAGGGGGTGTCGGCCCGCGGACCGGGGGGCCGCCCACCAAACCTGAGGGTGCTCTTTCGCCCGGTCGCGGCTCGGAAAGGCAAGAATGCTCGACAGGCGACAAAACCCGTTCCCCTGTCCTGCTGGCGGCTCAGACCGTCCAGTCGGAGCTCTTTAACTTCTCCCAGGTCACCTGCAAATCTTCGGGCAGCACCCGTGTTTCGCCGGTCACCGTCATGAAATTGGTGTCGCCAACCCAGCGCGGAAGAATGTGCATATGTATGTGGCCGGCGATACCCGCGCCCGCGCTACGCCCCAGATTCATGCCGATGTTCAGGCCATCGGGCCGGTAGGTGGCGCGCAGGTGCTTTTCGCACTCCCGCGCCAGGCGCATCATTTCCAGCAGCGCTTCTTCCGCCGTATCCTGCAGCGTGGAGACGTGCTGGAACGGCACCACCATGACGTGGCCGTTGGTGTAGGGATAGCGGTTGAGGATGATGAAATTGTGAGTCGCCCGGTGGACGATCAGGCTCGCCCGGTCATCGCCGCCACCCGCGGCCGCGCAGAAGACACACCCTGAAGGGAGTTCCCCCTTGGTTACGTATTGATAACGCCACGGCGTCCAGAGATAATCCACGTTACGGGTTGGGAACCTGCTCGGGCGCGGGCCCTGGCGCGGGCGCCGGGACGGGTGTGTTGGAGCTGTTCACGACGTCCTTCAATTCCTTGCTCGGCTTGAAGTACGGAATCTTTTTGGCGGGTACTTCCACCCGCGCGCCGGTCTTCGGGTTTCGGCCGATACGGGGCTGGCGTTGGCGCGTGCGGAAGCTACCGAATCCGCGGATTTCGATTTTGTCGCCGGACCGGAGGGAACGTACGATGCTGTCGAAGATCGCCTCCACGATGACTTCGGATTCCTTGCGAGTCATCTCGACAACGCGGGAGACTTCTTCAATCAGATCGGCCTTCGTCATCGCATTCTCCTGGATTGCAAAACTGGCATGAAACCGCAGTATCTCCTGAATTTAAATGATTTGCAAGAGCCTATTCGTGGGTGCGGTCCTTCAAACTGAGGACTTCCTCGATGGTGGAGGTGGCGGCGGCGGCCTGGCGCTGGTAGTCTTCCAGCCGAATTTTCTCTTCGTCGGCGGTCACGGCGCGCAGGCTGAGCCCGATCTTCTTCTCCGCTTCGCTCATTTTGACGATCTTAAAATCGTGCTCATCGCCAACGTGAACCGGCGGCTCCTCCGCGCCGCGCCGTCCGGTATAACCCGGCACTTCGGAAAAATGGCACAGGCCTTCCACTCCCTCGGCAAGCTCCACAAAGGCGCCAAAGCTGGCCAGGCGGCAGACCCGGCCATGCACCGTGTCGCCCACCTGATGGTTCTGAAAGTAGCTCTCCCAGGCGTCGGGCTGCAACTGTTTGATACCCAGGGAAAGGCGGTGCGTGGCGGAATCGATATGCAGAATCACGGCTTGCACGATCATGCCCTTCTTGAGGATTTCGCTGGGATGTTTGACGCGCTTTGTCCAGGAAAGGTCGCTCACGTGCACCAGGCCGTCGATGCCTTCCTCGATTTCGATGAAGGCGCCGAAATCGGTCATGTTGCGCACCCGTCCCTCCACCACGCTGCCCACGCTGTAGCGGCTGTCGATGGTGGTCCAGGGGTTGGGCTCGAGCTGTTTGAGGCCCAGGGAAATGCGGCGGTCCTTGGAGTGCACCTCCAGAACCACGGCTTCCACCGGATCGCCCGCCTTGACCACCTTGGAGGGATGTTTCATGCGCCGCGACCACGTCATCTCGCTGATATGGATGAGGCCTTCCACGCCGGCTTCGAGTTCCACAAATGCGCCGTAATCGGTGACGTTGACCACGCGGCCGATGACCCGGCTCTCCACCGGGTAGCGCTCCGGCACCGTCTCCCATGGGTCAGGTTCCAGTTGCTTGATGCCGAGTGAGACGCGCTCCTTGCCGCGGTCGAACCTGAGGATCTTGACGCTGACGTCCTGGCCCACCTGCAGCATCTCCGAAGGATGCGTGATGCGGCCGTACGACATATCGGTAACGTGCAGCAGGCCATCGATGCCGCCCAGATCGATGAAAGCTCCGTATTCGGTGAGGTTCTTGACCGTGCCCACCACGGTGGCGCCCTCGGAGAGATGCTCCAACGTGACGCTCTTGCGCGAATTGATCTCTTCCTCCAGCGCCAGCTTGCGCGACACCACCACATTGCCGCGGCGGCGGTTAAGCTTGATGATCTTAACCGGGATGTCCTGCCCGATCAGGGAATCCAGATTGTGCACCGGACGCGGGTCGGCCTGCGAACCCGGCATGAACGACTTGACGCCGACATCGACGGCGAGCCCGCCTTTAACGCGGCCCAGCACCCTGCCGGAGAGGATCAGTTGATCGTTCGATGCCTTTTCGAGATCGTCCCAGATGCGCAGGCGCGCGGCCTTGGTGTGCGAGAGCAACACGTAGCCTTCCACCTGTTCGCTGTGGTCGATCATGACGTCCACCACATCGCCGCGCTTCACCGTCAACTCGCCGGAAGCGGAGTGAAACTGTTCGATGGGGACGATGCCTTCGGACTTGTAACCGAAATCGATGATGACGTCTTTGGCGGTGATACCGAGGACGGTACCCTGCACCACTTCGTCGGCCGCCGGCGGGGCGAACTGACTGTAATCTTCGAGCAGATGCTCGTAATTTTCGGGGACCGAGGGGTCCAGTTGTCCGTTGTCTTGGTCTACGGCCATTCAGCCTCCACCGCTGACTGACTCACAGGGCTCGGAGGGTGTGCATTCAGATCGAGTAGCGTGTAGCGAGACCATGCGACATAACCACGAGCAAACCACTATGAGATCAGTATGTTAGCAAATATACGCCGAGAGGTTGGAGCTTGTCAACGGGCCATCCCCTGGAAGCGCCTGCAAGCCCCGGGTTTTCATCCACTACCAATTCAAACCGCTCCACCCATAAGGTGGCCAATGCCATGAGTTTCCATCCGATGTTGGGCACGCGCATGCTTAGTGGGGCGGGCCCTGGACTGCGGACTACGCGCCGTCGGCCTGCTCGCACCGGCTGCGGGAGGAGGGCGTCCCGCGGACCAGGGGGTCCGCCCCACCGATTCCGCGGCATTTCCAAGGGGCGGCGACCGTACTCCCGCAGACACTTTGACACTGCGGTGGCACGGAGGTATGCTCGGGCCGTGGAATGCTACTCATCTCTTATCCGCGTGATGCGGGCCGGGCTGTTGGCAGTGGTCATGATCGGCGGGGCGCTGGGACAAGCGCCGGACACGGCGCTTCCCAAGGCCGCGCGCGAGGGCGATCTGGCCCGGCTCCGGTCGCTGCTGAATTCCGGTGCCGATCCGAACCAGCGTGACGGCGACGGCAACAGTCCTCTCATTGAGGCGGTGGCTGCCGGGCATGCGAGTGCGGCGCGCGCGCTGCTGGCGGCGGGCGCCAATCCCAACCTCACATCCTCCGGCGGGCGAACGCCACTCATCGAAGCGGCCATCGGCGGGCGGATCGAAATCGCGCGGCTGCTGATTTCGGCGGGCGCCGATCTGAACATCGCCGAACGGGGCGCGGGAACGCCGCTCGAAGCCGCCGAACGCGAGGGGCACACGGAAATGGCGGACCTGCTGCGCCACAGTGGCGCCCGCACGTCGGGAAGATCGGTGGGAGACAAAGTATGCGTCCGGCCATGGAAGGGCGAGGGCTATTGCGGCGTCGTGTTGGCGATCGACCGGAACGATTATCGCCTGCGGGTCACCGAAATCGTGGGCTGCCGGAATGGTTGCGCGGCGATGGCGGTATGTTCAGCCGGCAAGCCGGTTGGCGGTAGCGGCGGCCTAAAGGCCGGAGACGTAATCACCGCGGCCAGTTCGTGCCTCACGCATACGGGAGTGTCGAAATGAGCCGCCCGAAGCGCCTGTCTCGTCTGCCTGCAATTTGCGTTCTCGCGTGGGGGTGCCTCATGGTTTCTTTGCCGTCCGCCGGCGCACAGGAAAAGATCGGCATCGGTGGCTTCCAATACTACGGAATCACGCACGTGTCCTGGTCGCCGAACGAGTACGCTACTGGCGCGGCCACCAAGTCGCGCGAGGACTTCGCCGCCACCAATGCCAACTGGGCGGGGGTGCTGGTCACCTGGTATCAGCCCAACACGAAGGCCAACGCCATGGCGCGCAGCTCCTCGACTCCCACCGACGCCGCGGTCACGCAGGCCATTAAGGAATTCCACGACAAGGGCATCAAGGTGATGCTGAAGCCCCACGTGGACGTAAACGACGGCACGTGGCGAGGCAACATCGAACCTGCCGATGCCGACATCTGGTTTGCGAACTATACCCAATTCATGGTTCAGTACGCGCAAATGGCCGAATCCCTGGGGGTCGAAATGCTCGCCATCGGCACCGAGCTGAAGAAGGTCAGTGGCGCGACCAACCAGGCCCGCTGGTACAGCGTGATCCAGGCCGTCCGAGACGTATATCACGGTAAGTTGACCTACGCCGCCAACGCGACATCGGCGGGCGACGAGTTTACCTCGGTTTCCTTCTGGGACCGCCTCGACCTGATCGGCCTCGACGGCTATTTTGAACTCACCAATAAGAGTGACCCCACCCTGGCCGAACTGGTGGCGGCCTGGCGGCGAAATAAGAACGGCTTTGACGCGGTGGCCGCCGTCACCACCCTCTATAACGCGTATCAGATACCGATCATTTTCACCGAAATCGGCTACAAGAGTTCCGCCGGCGCCAATATTGAGCCCTGGAGATACGACCGCCCGGGGGCGTACGATCCCACCGAGCAGCGCAACTGCATGGATGCGGCGTTCACCGTCTGGAGCCAGCGGTCCTCCTGGATGAGGGGCTTTTTCTGGTGGGCATGGCCGGTAGGGGCGCCTTCGGCCACCGATACCGATTACAATCCGCGCGGCAAACCGGCGGGCGATCTGCTGCGCGCCTGGCAGTCGCCGCCCGATCCCCATAACGCGGTGACCAATGCCGCCAGCTACCGTACCGATGGGGTCGCGCCCGGCGCGATAGTGAGCGTGTGGGGCGCCAACTTGTCCGACGGGATCAGCCAATCTGGCGCCGTTCCGCTGCCCACGGTTCTGGGAGCCACCAGCGTGACCTTCAACGGCATTCCGGCGCCGCTCTACTTCGCATCGCCGCAGCAGGTGAATGCGCAAGTGCCGTTCGAATTGGCCAGTGGGAGCGCCATGGCGGAGGTGATTTCGCAGTCGGGGATCGCGCTGACGCAGGTGACGGTGGGCGCGGCCGGTCCGGGAATCTTCACCCTCGATGGCAGCGGCACGGGAGACGGGGCGGTGATCGACGCCGTGACCTACGCGCCGGTGACGTCCAGCCAACCTATCGCCGCCGGCGGCTATCTCGGAATCTACTGCACGGGCTTGGGAGCGGTTACGCCGGCCACCATCACCGGCGACGTGGCCGCGAGCCCGCCCCCGGAGACCGCAGTAAAGCCCACTGTTCTGGTGGACGGCCAGCCCGCGACCTTGTTGTGGGCCGGTCTCGCGCCCGGGTTCGTAGGCCTGTATCAGGTGAACGCGCAGGTGCCTGCCACACTCACCACCGGCTCGCACCGGCTGCAGCTTGTGGTGGGCGGGGCGGCCAGCAATACGGTAACGTTCGCGGTCCGCTAGCCAGGCTAAGGCGTTGCTGGTCTTCCGGGCAAGAACAGGGAATCATAATGGTGGGAAGGTCAGCCAATGGCCTCGAAAGAAAGCATCGACTGGTCGGAATGCCCGCGCGTCGAAGTCAAACCCGGTGCGCAAAGCGGCTCTCCTCTGTGCCGCTCGGCACACCGATGCCGGTCAACGCGATTGTCGATAATTTCGATTACGGCCGCCCGGCGGTGCGCCTGCCCAATTCCTCTCTGGATTTCGGCGGCGTGTTTGAGCAGCGCGTGAATATCGGCCGATTATAGAACTCACGGCGCGCTTTTCACGCAGCGGAAACCGATATAGATGTCTTTCCACCGGCCTGGCACAGGGGCGGATTCGTAGATGACCGCGTCGAGCAGTGGTTCGCCGCAGGATTGGCCGCGGATCATGTACCAGGGCTCATCGGCGCGCGGCGGAGGTTTCAGTTTCGGGTAGCTCTTCAAGGCTGCCGGACCCGGCGAGCGCAATTGATCGACGAACTCCCACACGTTGCCGACCATTTGCAGCGCGCCGGACGGGCTGGCGCCACCCGCAAAATCGTTCACCGGGCGCAGTACGCGGGTGCCCACGTTGGCGCGCGAGGGATCGTGCTCGTTGCCCCAGGGGAAGGCCCGGCCATCGTCGCCGCGGGCGGCCTTTTCCCATTCCAGCGAATTGGGCAGGCGCTTGCCGGCCCAAACGGCGAAGGCGCGCGCCTCGCCGATGGTCACGTTGACCACCGGAAAATGGGGCTGGTTTGTGGGGAAACGGTCCGGCAGCGGACGGTTGGTGGCCTGGCAGAATTTGGCATACTCGGCGTTCGGCACTTCGGTCCGATCGATGTAATACGCCGGCAGGGAAAGGCGTTGTTTGTCGCCGCCAAATGCAAACTCGCCGCCCGGCACCAGCACCATGGCTCCGGTGGACGTGGAGATGACGTTGGGCAAGGCGGATGGCTGAACCGGCCCGGGTTTCGCCCGCATGGCGAAGAACAAACCCGCCGCCACTAACACGCACAGGACGGCAAGCCCTGGGATCAGCCAGGCCGGGCGAACCGGCCGCGCCGGGGCTGCCGCCGGGGCTCCCGGGGAGAGCACGCGGGTGGCGGCGTCCACGTCCTCACGTAACCGTTCCAGGGTCTCCCCAATCGCGCCGAAGTTCTGCGGCCGGCCGGCAGGCTGCTTCGCCGTGCAGGCAGCCACCAGATCCACAACGGGCTGAGGCAAGCCGGCGGCGAACAGGGGCTTCAGGTCCAGCGGCTCATGCAGAATGCTGTAGAAGATGCGCTCCACCGTGTCGCCCGCAATCGGCTTTTGGCCGGACAGCAACTCGAACAGAAGAATTCCGAAGGCGTAGACGTCCACCAGGTCGGTGATCTTCTCTCCCTTCACCTGCTCTGGCGCCATGTAGTAAGGGGTGCCCAGCACGAAGCCCGCCCGGGTCACGGAGAGGTCTTCCGTCTTGGCGATACCAAAATCCATCAGCTTCACCACGCCGGCGGCGTTGATGTGTACGTTTTCGGGCTTGATATCGCGATGGATGATCCTGGCTTTGTGGACGAATTCCAGCGCGCGCGCGATCTGCACGGCGATCTTGAGTTTCTTTTTCAGGTCGCCAGTATGGCCGTTGCGGATGGCGCCGCGCAGATCTTCCCCCTGCAGGAACTCCATCACCATGTACGACCCGTACTGCTCATCCCAACCGAAATCGTAAATGCTGATGACGTTTTCGTGGGTGAGGTTGCCGGCGGTGCGGGCCTCGGTGAGAAACCGGGCTTTGGCTTCCTCATCCTCGCTGGCGGTGTTGGTGAGGATCTTGACGGCTACGGCACGGCCGATCACCGTGTCCACGGCGCGATAGACGTGTGACATCCCGCCGCCAAGGAATTCCTGTAGTTCGTATTTGCCGATGCGGGCTGGGAGCTGTATCAAGTCCCTCGGGACGCGCCAACGCGACTAAAATCCTGTACTATGATATGGTTCAATTCCGACGGAGTCAAGACACGAGGTGAACGGCATGCGGACGCGAAGCTTGGTTGGCCTGATGGCATTCCTGGCGGTTGGCGGCGGTTTGGTGGCTCAACAGCCGCAACCACAACAGAAGATTGAAGGGGCCCGCGACCTTTTCTATTTCGGCGCGACACAGAAGGACACGCTGCCGCCCATCCGGAAAGCTTCGACGGCGGTCAGAGCCAAGTCCACACCGGCGGCTATACTATCGGCGGGAACCGAGCCCCGCCGCGCCCCGGTGACGCCCGGCGCGGCGGTGGATGCGACCGGTGTGCCGCACCTGGGCTTCCGTTACACGGTGGCGGTGGTCAACCAGACCTCAGGGAAGGCGGAGGCCGTGGACCCCGATCGCGATTTCCGCAAGGGCGAGTGCGTCCGCCTCGAAGTGGAATCCAACCAGTCGGGATACCTCTACGTCTTGAGCAAGCAATCGAGCGGCGGGTGGCTGCCGCTGTTTCCCTCTTCCGAGATGCCGGACGAAAACAATGTGGCCGACCCGGGCCAAAAGGTCCGCGCACCCAAGGACTACTGCTTCGAGATCGGCGACCCGCCGGGAACGGAGACCCTGTTCGTGGTGCTGTCCAGGTCTCCGCGCGATTTCTTCGAGTTATACGATGCCATCAAGACACCGTCGAATGCGGCGCCGGCGAACAGTTCCAAATCCACGTCGAATCCGGTCCAAATGGCCGACGCGCGGCTGGTGAATTCGGCGGTGGAGAAGATGGCCAAGACATTCGGCACCCGCGACCTGGTGATCAAGAAAGTCACCCTGGCCACGGATAAGCTGGACACAGACTATTCGGTCTACGTGGTGAACGGTTCGGACAAGCCCTCGTCCACGGTGGTGAAAAAAGTGGAGATCCGGCACCGGTAGGACAGGCCTCCTGGCCTGTCCCCGCGGGGGTGGTCCTGCGGCCCGCGAAACTCCATGAAAAACGGTGGGGCAGGCGCTTTCGCCTGCCAACCGCTGGCTCGATCAATTCAAGGGAACAACGTCGGTAGCCCAATTTCGAGCTGAATCAGTTCAAGATGCGCTAAGATCTTGGCTCGACGGGCTGACCAAGCCAGGCAGCTATGGCCTGACCGATCTTCAACGCGCAACACTGGCGGAAGGCCTCGATGACTTTGACCAGAATCTTGCTCCAATGGCGCTTCAAGGCCTTCGCAGCATCTCGGCGGGGTGAGCGCGCAATGCCTCAACATCACTGGTCATTCCTGCTCGCCGACAGGGGCGATTGGCGGCAATCGCACCTTCACCTACACGTCGCTTTCGCGGCTCCAGAGCGCATCGAACCCGGAGAGCGGAACCACCTCCTACACGTATTACGATAACGGCAATCCCCACACCCGGACGGATGCGAACGGCAGCGTTGCTACTTATACGTATGACGCCCTGAACCGTCCGCTGACCATCACGTACGGCCTGGGCAGCGGCGTGAACGCGACGCCCGCCGTGACCTACACCTACGACAACAACTCGGTGGGTTCGGGTTTCGCGGGCTTCATAGGCGCGCCGAGTTCGGTCAGTTCCGCGGCGAGCAAGATGGAATACAGCTACGACGGATTGGGGCGAATTGTCGCCAGCAGGCAGACCACTCCGGGAACGGGCACGGCCTACACCTTCGGCTACGAGTACTCCCTGACGGACCAACTCACCAGCATCACGTACCCATCCGGGCGGAAGATCGAATACGCGCTCGATGCGGCCGACCAGGCGACCCGGGTCGATGGCACGCCGCCCGGCGGCTCGAAAGCCGCCTACGCCTCCAATATCACGTACACAACTGCGGGCGATCTCTCGTTACTACCGTTCGCCAACGGGATTACGGAAAGCCACACCTGGAACAGCAGGTTGCAGAATACCGGCATCTCGGCGGGCAATTTGCTGTCGTTGAATTACGCATACTGCGACAACGGGGCTGCGCAGTGCGCCACGGGGAACACGGGAAGCCCCTGGCAGCAGACTATCGCAGTGGGGGGCCAGACCATGGCGGTGCAGTCGTACCTGCACGATTCCCTGAACCGGATCTCCGTGGCGGCGGAGAAGACTGGCGGGACGCCCTTCACGCCCACATGCCCGGATTCCGGCAGCGTATGGTGCCGACAGTTTGGGTACGACAACGGCGGCAACCGCTCCATCGCGGCGCGCACCCCCTCGGGTTCATACGTGTGGGACGCCGGAACGTTCAACAGCAACAACCGCATTGCAGACCCCAACTGGTCGTACGACAATAACGGGAACATCATCAAGGCGCCGGTACCGCAGACCATCGGCTACGACGCTGAGAACCGGCAAGTGGCGGTCTGCACGCAAGATCCC
>JANYJN010000773.1 GCA_025358475.1 Candidatus Solibacter sp. | reverse complement strand
GCGGCTTCCACGGGACGCAGCACGTTGTCGGCGGGCAGGCAGACCAGTCCCCGCGCGCTCTGCGCCGCGGCGGCGTAGACCACCATCTCGATGTTCGACCAGTCCAACTGGGAGGTGGATTGCGCCAGCTTCATATGCGGGATCACGGCGCCTTCCCTCACCAGCATGACCACCGGGATCTGCCCCGCCTGCATGTTGTGCCATCCACCGGCGAAGCTCTTGCCGCTCTGATAATCTATCCACTGGCCGGGCGGCAGGTAGACGTCGCGCCCCTTGGTTCCCGCCTCGAACAGTGGCGCCACCAGGATGTCCGAACCGAAGAGGTACTCGTCGTCCACCAGCCACGAACCGGCGTCGCCCGGATACTCGATGAATAGGGCGCGCACCATGGGCAGCCCGCGCTCGCTCGCATCCTTCGACTGCGCGTAGACATACGGCATGAGGCGGTACTTCATCTCATCGGCGCGGCGGAAATCGTCCATGAATGCCGTGCCGTATTCCCACGGCTCCTTGGGCGGCGTGCCATGGCAGCGGCTATGCGAAGTCAGCATCCCGAACGGCATCCAGCGGCGGTAGAGTTCCTCCGGCGTCTTGGCCGCGAAGCCACCGATGTCGTGGCTCCAGAAGGTGAAGCCGCTAAGTCCGAACGAAAGGCCCCCGCGCAGGGTGGCGGCCATGTCGGCATCCTTGGGGCCCGAATCGCCGCCCCAGTGCAGCGGGTAGCGCTGGCTGCCGGCCCAGGCACTGCGCGCCCAAATGATATTCTCGCCAGTGACCTGTTTGGTGATATCCGCCACGGCTTTGTTGTAGCGAAGGGGATACAGATTGTGTTCGTAGAATCCGCTGCGGCCGTTGGCGTAGATTCCGGTAAGCGGCGCGGCTTCGCCGAAATCCACCTTGATGGCGCCCACGCCCATCTTCAGCAGCCCGCCGATCTTGTCCTGGTACCACTGCACGGTGGCGGGGTTGGTGAAGTCCAGCACGGCATCCTCAAAGGGCAGGTTACCCTTGCCGTCCCGGACGGCCAGGCCCTTGGCGAGGATCTCCGGGAACAGCGAATTCTTGGGAACGAAGTAGGGAAGCTGCCAGAGCGAAATGTGGAAGCCGTCGCGTTTGAGATCCGCGATCATCTTCGCCGGGTCTTTGAAGCGCGTGGTGGAGAACTTGTAATCGCACCGCCAGTCGGTCTCGAACCAACCGGTATCCAGGTGGATTACGTCGGCGGGAATGCGGTTCTGCCGGAGCTTAGCGGCCACACCGCGCGTCTGCTCCTCGGAGAAATACGTGATGCGGCTCATCCATAGGCCGAAACTCCATAGTGGCGGCATGGGTGGCTTGCCAGTGAGGGTGGTGTACTCGTTGAGGATTTCCTTGGGCTCGCCCAGGAACACGAACAGGTCGAGCGCATCGTCACCCAGCAGCAGGGCGGTCGTGTTGCCAACCGAGGCGCCAAAATCGAACGTGGCCGGCGCCGAAGTATGGACGAACATGCCGTACCCGCGATTGCTCATGAAAAACGGAATTGGCTTGTACATGCGGCCGGTCTCGACACCGTTGGCGTCATTGGTCCACAGGACCACCTTCTGGCCGCGCTTGTCGAGGCGCGTGAAGCTTTCGCCGCAGCCAAAAATCTTTTCGCCGGGTGACAGCGAGAAGACCGCGGCGATGCTGCGGGAGTAGTCGGACGTGCGCCGGATGAAGGAGAACGGCAAGATAGTGTCGTACTGTCCCTGGCTGTCCGGATTGACGTGCGTTTTGGTGAGCAGGCGGCCTTGCGCATCGCGGAATTCCACGTGCCACGGATTTTCCAAAACGGTCACCGACCCGCCCGCCGTGCTGGTGTAGCGATAGCCGCCCGCAATCTGTGTCAGCTTCCAGGAACTGTCCCGCGGCGGCTCGCCCACCAGCATCGGCGAGGGCTCCTCGGCGCGCACTTGCGGCCCGGTGCGGAGACGTATGCGGACCGTGCGTGGCGATACAAATTGCAGGGAAAACGGCAGCGCCGGATTGATGGCGTACTCGCCCTCGGGGAACGTGGCGCCCTTGAAGGGCTCTAAATTGTTCACCATGTTGCTGAAGGCGATCCGCGGAATCAACTGATTGCGAGTCCAGTTGAGGGTGCCAGCCCCGGTGGCCGGGTCGAAGCCCGTCAGCTTGTCGGCCAGAAAGTAAGTGTTCCGGTATTCGTGGAAATCCGCGCTTACATCCACCAGGTCGCTTAACAGGCCGGGCTGGTGGTCCACCTGAGCCGTAAGGCGTGGACACAAGATCAACGCCACAACGGCGAAGAGCACAAGAGAGAGGCTGCGTTTGTTGATCACATGAGTCCTTTACGAACCGAAATAGGCGCTTTTGTCCGAAATTCCATTATGGCGTCTCGCGGCGCCAATCAGAGGCCCTCGGTGCGCGATTTTCGGCCGGTAACCGTTACCTGATGGCGAAAGCGCCTGCGCCACCATCGGCAAGTCTTCTACATGCAAAGGTGGGTCAGGCGCTTTCGCCGCCAGTTCCGTTTCCAAGCGAATATTTCACGGCTCCTGACGCTGGTGGGATAAGCCTCCTGGCTTGTCTATCCGAGCCAAGCCCGGACTCTTCTTCGACGCCCTACTTCAATTGGAGCCACCACCGGTAACCGTTACTTTCTGAAACCGTACCCGCGTAGCAGGCGTTAGGCACACTTAAGGGTCCTTAAACCTGTTACTCTTTCGTCTTCGCTGGAAACTATTGAGCTGAGGGAAATTGCCATGAAATTACGCAGGAAGCCCATCGCATTTGCGGTATTGGGCGCGGCGCTTACCGCGGGAATGCTCTGCGCGCAACCGGAGACATACCCCTTTCAAGATCCGAACCTACCCGCAGAGCAGAGGGTCAACAACATCATCTCCCTGATGACGCTGGACGAGAAAATCGCCTGTCTGGGCACCAATCCCAGTGTGCCGCGCCTCGGCATCAAGGCGACCGGCCACTCGGAAGGGCTGCATGGCCTCGCGTTAGGGGGCCCCGGCGGATGGGGCCGGCCGGTGCCCATCCCGACCACTCAGTTCGCGCAGGAAATCGGCATGGGTGAAACCTGGAACCCCGAGCTGATTCGCCTCGCCGGTGGGGTGGAAGGCTACGAGGCCCGGTACATTCTGCAGAGCGAGAAGACTCACCGCGGCAACCTGGTGATTCGAGCGCCGAATGCCGATCTGGGCCGCGATCCGCGCTGGGGAAGAACCGAAGAGTGCTTCGGCGAGGACCCCTACTTCAACGGCAAGATGGTGGTCGCCATGGTCAAGGGACTGCAAGGCGACGATCCGAAATACTGGATGACGGCCGCGCTCATGAAGCACTTTCTGGCGAACAGCAACGAGGACGGCCGCGGTGGATCGTCCTCCGATTTCGACGCCCGCCTGCTGCGCGAATACTACTCCGTCCCCTTCCGCATGGGCGTGTTGGAAGGCGGCTCCCGCGCCTACATGGCCGCCTATAACGGCATGAACCACATCCCCATGACCGTGCATCCCATCCTCCGCGAAATCACCATGAAGGAGTGGGGCGTGGATGGCATCGTCTGCACCGATGCCGGCTCGCTGCGCAATATGGTGAACCCCAAGCTGCACAACTATTACAAGACCAATGCGGAAGGCGCGGCGGCCTCGGTGAAAGCCGGCATCAACCAGTTTTTGGAGAGTGCCAGTCTCTACGTCCCCGCCACCAAGGAAGCGCTGGAAAAGCACCTGCTGGCGGAGAAGGACATCGACGACGTGATCAAGGGCGAATTCCGGGTGATGATCAAACTCGGGCTGCTGGATCCGCCGTCGATGGTGAAATACGCCAGCATCAAAGGCGATGAAGAGGTGTGGAAGCGCCCCCAGCATAAGGAGATCGCCAAACGCGTGGCGCAGGAATCCGTAGTGCTGCTGAAGAACGCAAACCACTTCCTGCCGCTCCAAAGAGCGTCGCTGAAATCTATCGCCGTGCTGGGCCCGCTGGCCGATGTGGTGGCGCTGGATTGGTACAGCGGAACGCCCGGCTATGTGATCACGCCGCTACAGGGACTCCAGGAGAAAGCGGGCAGCGGCATCGCCGTCAACTACGCCCCCGCGGCCGATATCGAAGGCTCCGTCAAGGCCGCCAGGGAATCCGATGTCGCCGTGGTCTTCGTCGGCAACCATCCCACCTGCGACGCCGGCTGGGCCAAGTGCCCCACGCCGAGCGACGGCAAGGAGGCCATCGACCGCAAGGCCATCAACCTGAAGCAGGAAGAGTTCGTAAAAAAGATCTACGCGGCGAATCCCAAGACGGTGGTGGTGCTGCTGGCCAGCTTCCCCATTGCCATCAACTGGAGCCAGGAAAACATCCCGGCCATCCTGCACATTACGCACAATGCCCAGGAGGAAGGAACCGCCATCGCCGACGCCCTGTTCGGCGATATCAATCCGGCCGGACGCCTGGTGCAGACCTGGCCGAAATCGCTGGATCAGGTTCCACCGATGATGGATTACAACATCCGCCACGGCCGGACCTACATGTATTTCAAGGGCGACCCGCTATATCCCTTCGGCTACGGCTTGAGCTACACCACGTTCCAGTACAAAAACCTGAAGCTCTCTACGGCGCGCCTCCCCAAAACCGGCAACCTCACGGTCTCCGTGGACGTGAAGAACACCGGTAGCCGGAAGGGCGATGAAGTGGTGCAACTCTACGTGACGCACCTCAACTCCAAAGTGGAGAGGGCCAAGCAGGAACTGAAGGGCTTCCAGCGGATCGCCATTCAGCCGAACGAAACCAAGACCATCACCATGACCGTCAAGGCGGAAGATCTCGCCTACTGGGATGAGAAGCAGAATAAGTGGGTGGTAGAACAAGACCAGGTGAAATTCATGGTCGGCGCTTCTTCCGCCGAAGCGAAGCTGGAGAAAACTATCAGCGTCGTGCAATAGCTAAGGAAGCCCACTGGTTGGCTGGCGGAGAGGGGGAGATTCGAACTCCCGGTACCCGTTAAGGTACGCCCGCTTTCGAGGCGGGTGCGATCGACCACTCTGCCACCTCTCCGAAACCATCATTATATCATTCGATCCCGGCCCGGTTGGCCGCCATCGCCCC
>JANYJN010000751.1 GCA_025358475.1 Candidatus Solibacter sp. | reverse complement strand
GCCCGGCTTGAGGCGCTCGCGGGCCACGGTGAAGTTGGGGGCGGTGGCATGGGAATCGTGTTTCGGATCGCCCGTCATGTGGCACTTCAGGCAGGGCGCGCCTTCGCTGGTGAAAAGATTCCGCGCCATGGTGCGTTCGGTTTCAGAGAGCGGCTCCAGTTTCTCGGCGATGAACGGCTGCGCCTGCGAGGAGAGCGCCTCGAAGAAGCGCACGATCTTGCGAATCTCGCCATCGGAGAAACTGAAAGTAGGCATCCTGGCCTTTAGATATTGCCGCACGCCGTCGCGATTCGTGTCGGTCTGGCTGAGCGCCGGATTGTCGAGGAAGCGCATCAGCCACTCGGGATTGACGCGCGCGCCCTCGCCGATCAGCGTGGGCGGCCGTTGATCCTTCCAATCGGGGTCCTGATATTTCGCCATGCCGTCCAACGTCGTGGTCTGCCCGACGTGAACTTTGTGGCAGCCCATGCAGTTGTACTTGCGGACCACCCACCAGCCATCGATGATGTCCTGGCGCGCGTCGGTGGGATTGTAGAAGTAGCGCGCGGGCACGGTGGCGTCCACCGAGCCAGCGAGGAAGGTGGTCACGGCGTCGATCTCCGGCTTCGAGAGGTTGAAGTTCGGCATCTTCAGCCGGTCCTGCCTGGCCTTCTCCTTACCGGCATCGTAGACCGCCGGGTTTTCCAGCTTATGCTCGAAAAACCCCTTGTGGGTGTACCAGTCCTCGGCCTCGGCCTTGTGGCCGAGCAGGGCGAAATCCAGACGCTCGAGGGGTTTCGAGCCTTCCTTGGTCAATTCGGTGCCGATGCGCTGCTCCTCTTCTAACCCTGCGATCTCATGGCAACTGGCGCAGCCGTAAAAGCGCACCAGGTCGAGGCCGTGTTTCTTCAGGCTGGGGTCTTCCATGTAGTCCGCGTTCTGGTAGGTGGCGTTGTCGCGCTTGCGGGTGAGCAGGTAGCTCGAAATATCGCGCGCTTCGTCCTCGGAGAGGCGCAGGTTCGGCATGGGCGTCATCTGCTGCACTTGCAGTTCGTGGCCGTCGTTGGGGCACTTGCCGTGCTCCAGGTCGAAGACGTAGGGCAGGCCCTTACGCTGGTAGTCTTCGGCGGTGAGGTCTTTCTTCTCGAAGGCGCAGTAGGGCGCGGAGCGTTGCCGCGGATTGTGCACCCAGCGCACCAGGTAATCGTAGTTGGCCTTCTCGCCTTCGCGGCTGAGGTTGGCGGCGAAAGTGCCGCCCTGTTTATCGGCGCCTTCGCCCATGGAGTGGCAGGCCATGCAGCCGCGGGTCTCGAAGGCCTCCTGCCCGCGGGCCGCGTCGCCTGGCTGCCGCGGCGGCACAACTACCTTCACGCCGGCTTGCCACAGGAACGCGGAGATGGCGCGGATCTCGCCATCGTCCAGGCGGAAGCTGGGCATTTTGGTGCCTGGGCGCCATTGGTGGGGATCTTTCAACCAGACCGGGATCCACTCCTTGCGCAGCTTGACGCGCGCTTCCTTGAGGCTGGGGCCCACCTTTTTCACTTCGCGCACCAGGCTGCGCGAGCGCATGTCGAACTGCTCGATTTTGGCGTCGAGCCCGCTGGAGCGGACCTTCAGATCGTTGGCATGGGCCAGCAGTTTCTTGGCTTCGTCGTCGGTGGTGCGCGGATTGTTGGCCTTCTGCTCGCTGAACCCCGCCTCGCGCTTCCACTCGGCTTTCTGCTGGTCCAGTTGGCGGATCTGCTGGTTGACGCTTGAGATCTCGTCCGCTTCGCGATCGAAGCCCTCGTAGCGGTGGCACGCCATGCAGCCGCGCAGGCGGAAAATCTCGCGGCCCTGGTTGAGCGTACCGGCCATCTCGGTGACAATTTCCTTGACGTGGCACTGCTGGCAGCCGGCCTCGATATTTTCCTTGTGGTGGAGCGGCCACAACCAGAATTTGTTGTACCCGTGCGCCTTCTCCACGCTGGCTAACGCCGCGCCGTTGCCGCCGTGGCACGGCGTGCAACCGAACTTCTCGGGATCGTGGATCTTGAGTAATTCTTTGTTCGGATGGCTGGCGAACACCGCCTCTCCGCCCATCGACGCCTTGGTGATGGTCACCGGCTCGCGCGTCCCCAGGTGGCACGATTCGCAGCGGTCCACCAGATCCACATCCTTGACGTGAATCTGCCGTATGCGGATATCGAAAGTGCTCAGCGAGTTCTGCACCGCCGCGATGGTGGAGGTGCTGGCTTCGGCGATGCGGTCCGAAAGATACTGATCGCGTTTGGCGCGCACGGCGGTGGCCTGCTTCATCAGGTCCACGCGCTGTTGCAGCAGTTTGGCCTTCTCGTCTTTCCAGGCCTGCAGTTGCTCGCTCATGGCAGGGAAATCCATGCTGCGCTTTTGGGCTTCGCCGGGGAGCACGACAGCGTGCTTTTCGGCGCGCAGCTCCGCGATCTCTTTGCGCAGCGAGTTCTTCGCGCTCTCACTGTGCGACACCTCGATCTGATAAGTCAGCGAGCCGATGTGGCTGCGCACTTCCTGGAAGGGATCGTTGAGCGCCAGGATTTTCGGCACCAGTTCCTGATTGATTTTCCGGTCGATGGCCGAGGCGCCGGGCGTGGCAGCCTTCTCGGCGCCCTGCACGGCCGCGTCCAGTTGCAGGTAATCCGGCGACGCCTTGATCTGCCGCTCGACATCCGCCTCCCCGCCCGCCGCCGTCTTTAGGTAGCGCGAGTAGAGCTTGACGAATCGCGCTTGATAGCTTTTCCACGGGCGTATGGAGTACGTCTCGTCGTAGAGCCCCCAGGCCATCGAAAGCACCAGCAGCGCCGAGGAAATGAACAGGGGCTTGCTGAGCGAGGAGTGGACTACCGGGTCCTTCTCTTGATCCTCTTGATCGCTCATATGTTAAACCAGGGGGTCACCCAGACGTACTTAATGCGGAACAGCAGCCGGATCATGATTTTCACGGGCAGGGAGAGCATGGTCACCAGAAAGACTTGCATCACGGCGTATTGCAGCACGCTCATGCGCGCATAGATTTTGCGGTTGAACGCCGTGCGCGTGATCAGCTTGTGTATCCCCACGGCCGCCGCGACGCAGTATGCGCCCACCACGAGGGCGCCGAAAATGATCTTCGGCACCTGCGTGTGGATGCCGAAAATGTCGGGCAGATCGCGGTTGACCTCGAAGATCAGCCGGTTGTGATCCCACGTGGTGCCCGGCCAGAACCACATCCATCCAGGGCCGCGGATCAGCGTGCCAATCACGATCATGGTGACCCACAGCACGATAAATCCGAAGATGAACGTCAGTATCGAGTACTTGCGCTGCTTAAAAGTGTAGTAGCCGTTGCCCAGCGGGTTGGTATCGATATAGGGAATCACCATCAGGCCAATGATGATTAACGAGGGCATCACCACGCCGGCCATCCAGGGGTCGAAGTATACCAGCATTTCCTGCAAGCCCAGGAAATACCACGGCGCCTTCGACGGATTCATGGTCAGGGTGGGGTTGGCCGGCTCTTCGAGCGGCGCGTTCAGCGTGATGGACCACACCATCAGGATTATGGTTAGGATGATGGCCGCCAGAAACTCGATACGCAGCAGATACGGCCACACGTGGACT
>JANYJN010000750.1 GCA_025358475.1 Candidatus Solibacter sp. | reverse complement strand
CTGCAAGATTCCCGCAGCGCGCTCGTGCCGCCACGTCGTCAGATGAGAAGAGTACAGGCCTTCCCGCCGGAGCAGAGCGCCGATGCCGCCAAACTCATCCTTGGCCTTATCGGCCTCGGCCAGGACGCGCTGCTTGTACTCGCCTGTGAAGATGCGGCGCTTCGCTCTGGCGACGACCTCGGGGTTTGGGCGGCCAATGCCGACCCCGGTCGGAGCGGCCTCACTTCGCTCGGCCTCACTACTGCGCTCTACGGCCAGGGCCGAAGAGTATGTCTTCGTGTTCTTCATGCTGAATTTCCTTCCCGCCCTCGCTCTGTAATTAGGGGAACGAGAAGTGTCTCAGCTATATTGGCACGGAGGGAAAACGCACTCGCCGATGAAGGCGCAAGCTGCGCAAGGGCTTTCTTCGAACCATGGTCTCATCGACCGCGTGTTACTCTGTTCGATGGCATGAGGAGAAGCACTTGTGGCTGGGGTATCTGTCCCGCCGCGTCCGCACAGGGAGCGCTGAAGTGATCCCGCCTGGAGGTCTCAAAGGATTGTCAAACCCTTCAGCCACCCCGACAACATCACGCCCTTGTACTGGACGCGACCGCTTCTACAGAGTGGCGCTTTGGCTCGCGTTCGCGCTGTGCATTGCACAAGCCATCAGCCTGCCGATCCTGGTCATTTTCGATGGATACTGGTATGCCAAGTTGGCCGAGATTGTGGGAACAGCCCGGTTCGCAGCGGAGTGGGACTATTTGCGGACGCCTCTTTTCCCGATCCTCCTCAAGCTGTCTTTTTGGCTATTCGGGCGGCAGCCTGTGGCTGTATTCGCCCTTCAGACCGCCTTTGGATTTGGTGGGATTTGCCTGCTCGGCGCCACGCTAAAACGATTGGGGCGGCCGGTGGAAGCGGCAATCGTTGTACTATTGCTCAGCTTCTTTCCTACCCTTGTAACTTACGAACATGCGCTGCTGACGGAAGCGGGGACCTTCTTTTTTCTTGCCCTTCTGCTCTACGTGATGACGGCGCCTGTGTCGCGTCCACAACGGCTGGTAGCCGAGTTAGTGGGCGTGCTCGCCTTAGGCTACTATCACAGATCGTCGCTGCTATACATATCGCCCGTTGTGGCATTGGTGTATGCGGTGGCCTCCTGGAAGCAGCGTGAAGCGGATCATGCATTGCACTGCCGGACGAACCGCCGGATCTTCGGCGAGGCCCTCGCTGTGCTCCTGCTGCCGTTCCTCCTTGCCTACCCCTGGCAGCGCAATCCTCGCGTGACAAAGCGGACAGAATCCGTATTGCTCTATGGGCTCGCCAAACAGGTCGTGATACCGCCGGAGGATCCAGTTTGGGCGAACGCGACGGCCGTTTACAAGGACGCCCTCGATCGATCAATGGTTCAAGGCAGGCTTCCGCTCAGCGGGGTGCAAGATCAGTTGGTTTACCGGCCGCTCGACTCAATTCAGGCGTACGCCCCTCAAGCCGGCTCAATTTTTGTTCAGAGCATTCTCAGGTACCCTCGGCGATACGCCGGTGGCCTCGTACGCACATCGCTGTTGTTCGCCGGAGCGGGGTCGCGCTGGGAAAGCGATACCGCACGCTTTCGCGAGGGGGTACTGTCGGGCGCCGCCGTGGTTTCGCCCCATCCGCCCGGGTTCCCACCGCTTGATATCGAGATGACTCAGCATACGGGGCCCTCGCTTTTTGCCTCCGCTTTAGCGTCGGCATCCCCCGTATATGACCGGCTGGTATTTCTCGGAGTGCCGGCGACATTCTTAATTTTCGTGATTGCTCTATGCCGGAAAGATCCTGCCGGGCTGGCTTTCGGGAGCATCCCATTGGCTTTCTTGCTGCTGAATACGTTGGTGCTGTCCTCTCAGGATCGCATTGCAGCCCCGGCGTATCCTCTACTCCTGGTTAACCTTGTTTCATTGCCGGGGTGGCTCTGGGCTGAGCCGCCCCAACTTGATTCTTCTTTTTTTCGCGTATTTCCGCATGGGCGCGCTGTCAGAGTGAGCATTGGTCTGATTGTTTTGGTTTTCCTTTATCCGCTTGCCATTCGGCTGGCCAAGAGATACTCCGGTTCCGTGAGCCCACATGCCGAGACAACCAAGGTTCGAGCGGAGAACTTGGGCATCCGAAAACGCCTCAACCAGGTACTGCTAGGTAACGTTGATCGAGTCGACGAGAGCGCCCCACAAAATGGGCGTGCCGTGGTATCGTTTGGCGGCAAATCGGAAATCGAGGTTGAGGGTTGGGCAGTCGATCGGATTGGGGCGGGCGTTGGCAGTATGATGATGATCACTGTCAACGACCGGACGATCGGATGCGACTATGGAAAGGCCCGCCCGGATGTTGCCGCCGCGCTCCACAACAATACGTATACGAATTCGGGCTACATCTGCCACCTACCGTTGGATATGGTCAAGGCGGGTGAGCATACGTTACAACTCTTTCTCGCTACGGGAGACACTTCTTATTACGCTGCCGATCCCATAATCGCCGCTGCTGCACGGTAAGCGCTTGCCAGTCTTGCGTACCCTGACAGGTCAGCCCCGTTCGATCAATGGCCGCAACTTGGCCTTTCCGCCAAAATACGCCCGTCCAGTCAATCCGTTGTACCGACTCGGCGATGGCCCGCGTCGGCCAGAAATCCTCCACTGCGGCGCGACAGTTCGGCAATGCTCCGCGCGATCCTCGATGCGGAGCGGACTGCAGCTTGCGACCACATCCGACCGCGTGTTAGTCTCAATTGGCATGAGGAGAAGCACTTGTGGCTGTGGTAATATGTCCCGCCGCGCCCGCACAGGGAGCGCTGGAGTGATCCCGTTTAGAGGTCTTGACGGATTGTCAAACCCTCCAGCCACCCCGACAACATCACGCCCTTGCACTGGACAGGACCGCCCCTACCGGGTGGCGCTTTGGCTCGCGTTCGCGCTTGCCCTCCTGCTGGCCGAGGGATGTTCTGGTCCCGTGAGCACACCTGCCAAGACAACCGAGGTGCGCGCGGAGAACTTGAGCAACCGAAAACGCCTCAACCAGGTACTGCTAGGTAACGTGGATCGAGTCGACCAGATCGCCCCACAAAATGGGCGTACCGTGCTATCGTTTGGCGGCAAATCGGAAATAGAGGTTACGGGTTGGGCGGTTGATCGGATTGGGGCGAGCGTTGGCACTATGATGATGATCACTGTCAACGGCCGGACGATCGGATGCGACTATGGAACGCCCCGCCCGGATGTTGCCGCCGCGCTCCACAACAATACGTATACGAATTCGGGTTACACCTGCCACCTACCGTTGAATATGATGAAGACGGGTCAGAATACGTTACAACTCCTTCTCGCTATCGGTGACGCTTCTTATTATGCTGCCGAGCCCATAATCGCCGCTGCTGCACCGTAAGCGATCGTCAGTCTTGCGTAACCTGACCAGTCAGCCCTGTTCGATCGGCGGCCGCAAATTTGCCTTTCCGCCAAAGTGCGCCGGTCCAGTCAATCCGCTGTACCGACCCGGCGATGGCCCGCGTCCGCCGAAATCCTCCACGGCGGCGCGGCAGTTTGGCAATGCGCCATAATCGTCCACGATCACAAAGCCGCCATCCGAGACCTTGTCATATAGATGCTCCAGAGCCTTCATGGTGGATTCATACATGTCGCCACCCGCCGAAGGACGGCAATCCGATCGATGGGTGCCGTGGGCAGCGTGTCCTTAAACCACCCTGCCAGAAAACAAACCTGCTCGTCTAGCAGGCCATAACGCCGGAAATTCGCCTTGTCTTCTTCTAGTGGAACACCCAGATACCGGGCAAGCTGATGATGACCATCCCCGGCGTCCAGCGGACACCGCTCCGGATCGGGATCCGGGAGGCCTTTGAAGGAATCGGCCACCCAAACCCGCCGCTGCCGATCGGCATGAGCTTTCAGAACGGCGCGCATCAGTATAGAAGCTCCGCCCCGCCATGCACCCGTCTCCACCACATCGCCCGCTACATTGTTCTGGATCACATCGACGACGCACGCTTGCAGATTATCGAGGCGGCGAAGGCCGATCATGGTCTCCGCTTCCGTGGGCCAGTCCTTTCCTGCCGCCCGATCCTCCTCGAAGCGGAGGGGACTGGTTGCGAGCAGGTCCCAATGAATTCTGCAATCGGGGAAAAGAACGCGTGTCAGGCACTTCTTAAGCCTCAATTCCGAAGTTAGATCTCCTTTCGCGTCAGCGTGACGTCATTTTTGAGGGCGGTTTGCCGGTCAGATTGGAAGCACCGGATCCAACTTCGGCGAAATTGGAAATTCACAGTCCAGGATCTTTTCCAGCAAAGGGATCCGTGTTTCCAAGCCACCCCGACTTTTTGACAGATGGACAACGATGCGACGGCCGGCACGCCCGAGAATCGCGCCGCAGGTGAGAACTTGCGTGCGAATCGTGGCCGGCTCCCGATAGCCTGGCAAGCCGGCTGCCCGCTGGAACTCGGACAGGAGATTGAAGAGCAGCAGCACCGAGCGAAA
>JANYJN010000729.1 GCA_025358475.1 Candidatus Solibacter sp. | reverse complement strand
GCGAGGATTACCTTGCTTTTATGGACAGGCCCATGTTCAAACCAGGAGTAAATCCAGGTTAACCTCGGGGCCTCACCCTCGGCCGGACCCGCCTAAAGACGGGTGGTAGCACAAGAGCAGAAAGCTTTGTCTCGCGAAACTATTAGATATTAACAAAAGTGAAAGGGAGAACGCAACTAGGCTTCCAAATGCGTCAGACCGCGCCTACCTGCCACTTGCCCAATCAGGGTACCACACTTTGCCCCGAACACGAGCTGCTCTGTGCTTTGCGGCTGCTATTTTGGTGGGGCGGGGCGGACCAGGCCACGACCCGTTTCCTGGTCTGGCGCGCCGTCGCCAGGGAGGACGAGAGCGACGACGCCAAGATCCCGGGAAAGCTCGACGACATGCCCGCCCGCCGGTAACAACTCCGTTGTGGAATTCGCCGACGCAGATGCCGGATGGCGCCCCCACCAGCAACCGCGCCAGTCTGCGGATAGCGCGTGATACAGCCAATTGCACCGGCCGAGTCTTTGAGATCGCCAGTTTCCGGTAACTTTCCTGCCACGTTCCGCCTCGTGGACAGTGGACGGTTGAGGCTAACAATATGTCGATATACCAAATAGAGTAGGCTGTGGTTGTCTTCTGGGGGGGGCAGCGTGAGTGATTCACCGGTGACAATAAGAGCACTGCCCCAACAATTCCGCATGGCGTTCATCAAGGAGCATTTCGGTTGCTGTAGCAGGGGTCGAGGAGTGACTATCGCAGTGGGGGATCGATCGAGATTTTTGGGTCAAATGCCGACTCTCGCAGCAAAGAAACCCACGGAGTTTCGCTTTACGCGCAAGGCCGTCGCCTACATGGCGCTATCACTGTCCCTGATGTGGTTCTGGCCATTTTCGCAAGAATCCTCAGCGTATACCTGGTTCTTGTCGGTGGGGATCATCCTGATATCATTTAGCCGTTTTTATAGTGTGGAGCACGGGGTTCCGTGTCCCGAGTTAGTTTTCTTCATCCCGGCGCACATGGGATGGTCTTTGTTCGCTTTCATCCCTAGTTCAAAAATTTTGTCCGTTGATGAACTCTTATTGAAGTTTGACGAAAACTTCGGCTATGTGGAAGGGTCTCTAGGAAAGCTGCTTCAGTGTCATCCAGTCGTAATTTTTCTCTCAGGAGTATTTTATTGGGGCATTCCGCTTGCAGGGGTGCTCGTCTATCTCGCGCTTCCGAACGCCGAAGTGCGTCGAAAGTATATCATAACCAACCTTCTGGCGACTCTCCTATTTGTTTTTTACCGGATCTGTCCGGCAGCAGGGCCGCACGCTCTGATTGGAACCGCTTTCCCCGGCGCGATTCCGAATTTGACGGAGCCTCACGCCAGAATCATTCCTAATCTTTTTTTTAATGCCATGCCCAGTGGCCATTTTACGTGGGCACTCCTCTTATTCTGGTTTGCGCTCCGGTACTGTGGAACCGGCACGAGAGTCGGCACAACTGTATTCCTCTTTCTCACCTTCCTTTGCACTCTAGGAAGAGGCGAACACTATGTGATCGATTTGATCGTCGCCGTACCGTTTGCCTCCGGTCTTTGGACGCTGGCTGAACGAAAGTGGGGCCGTGCGGGACTGGCCATGCTAATTGTCTTGCTATGGTGCGTGGCGCTCAAACACGGATGGACGCTGGCGATCCCCAGAACTGTTGCCTGGTTGGCCTGCGCGTTGACAGTAGCTCCTTTTTCGGCGCCCTACTTGACGTTTGTTCGCAACGAACAAAATCACGGGGAGGCTCCCTCCCAGCACCATTCGCAGACGGTCCAGAACCATCTTCCCTTCACGCTCCGTACCCTATGCACCCTATGCCGAAGCAGATTACTTGGGTCAAAGGGTTGATCAATACCCATACATCACGTCCCCATGCAAGTTCAAGCGGTGTCATCGGAAATGCGCCGGCGACCTATCCTGTCCAGCTTCGGCTCTCTCGCGCCCGGGCATTCCGATGATGCTACTGGTTCATCTGTGGCTATCCAACGTGGATCTGCGGATTCAGCGAGATAAGCGAGTGTTGTGGCCGATACACGGGGTTTCTGGAAAAGGGACTGTCCGGGTCTGCCATGGCGGGCCAATGGACTATTCCGGCAGGGGAATGTACTTACTAGGGCCAATCGAGCGGCGGATCCAACCGGCAAAGGTCGCCAAAGAGAATTCCAGTTGCCGCAACCAGAAGCAGAACACGAATTAGACGAAGCTTCTGCGATAGGATTACTCCGCCGACACCAAGCAAGATGCCAAGGATTGCGAGAACCAGTGCAACGCCCCGGTTGAGGCTGTTGCCGACAAAAATGGGCTCCCCGAACGCCTGAGACTCACCGATTGCGGCTGCTACTGTCGCGGTGATAAGAACGCAGGCCACATCACTCCGCTGGACAAGTGAGCCGCGATGACCAGGAAAATCACGCCACTAGATACGACACCGACCGCGATTACACAGATGGCAGGGCCATATTGGGCGTATCGTCCCACGAAAAGCCACATCTGATCGGTGACCGACCGTAATTACAGCACATGTCGTCCCCGTCATGACCACGCTCCACAAGATGCCAGCCCCAAGTTGGCGAAAAACAGCGTTTTTCTGAACCGGGCGAATGCTTGTAGGCGCCAAATCGCCCGCTCCACCGTCCATTTCGCGTTAATCGTATTGAACCTAAACGACTTACCCCATACCAGCTTGCCCGCCCGAGTTACAATGGATTCGGCGGTTCATTAGCCCGCCAAAACCCAGGAGGAAGCACCCAAATCGCAACTAACCAAAATACCAGACGAACCCATTTTCCCTCCCAACCCGAACAAAATGGAACCACTTGCACCAGCCCTCGCCGAAGCCACCTTCCGCAAAACTGGTC